>JAZSCF010000019.1:0-39991 GCA_045602785.1 Acutalibacteraceae bacterium | reverse complement strand
TGAACAGCTTATATACCTCGGGGTCGGACATATCCACATCCATCACGGAGATGCCGGAATATTCTTCCAAATACTTATAGATGGTGGGAATAACGTGACCGAGGTTGTCCAGTTTGAGAATAGTATCGTGGATAGAATGGAAGTCGAAGTGTGTGGTAATTACGCCCGATTCCGCCTTATTAGCAGGGTGCTGTATAGGGCAGAAATCGTAAATAGTATTGGAACGGGGCACTACAATCATACCTGCAGGGTGCTGACCTGTAGTGGTCTTAATACCCGATTTTTCTACTAATGCTGCTAAACGGGAAAGCTCGGCATTGCTAAGCGTAATACCCTTTTTCTCGGCATAAGCCTTTGCAAAACCGAATGCCGTTTTTTCAGCAACGGTAGAAATTGTACCCGCTTTGAACACATTTTCACTACCGAAAAGGGTTTCGGTATATTTTTGAACTTCGGTCTGGAATTCATCCGAAAAATTAAGGTCGATATCAGGCACCTTGTCACCCTTAAAGCCCAAGAAGGTTTCAAACGGGATATCGTGACCATCACGAGTTAAGGGGGTGTTACAGTGTGGGCAGTTTTTCTCGGGCAAATCAAAGCCAGATCCCACTTCACCCTTAGTAAAGAACTCACTATACTGACAGTTGGGGCAAACATAGTGCGGCGCTAAGGGGTTAACTTCGGAAATACCTGCCATAGTAGCAACAAAGGATGAGCCAACCGAACCACGCGAGCCAACAAGATAGCCGTTTTCTTCACTGTAAGCCACAAGCTTTTGCGCAGAAATGTACATTATAGAGAAGCCGTTACTGATAATTGAATTAAGCTCTTTATCAAGGCGCTTTGCCACAATTTCGGGAACTTCCTTACCGTACTTTTTATGGGCATTTTCCCAGCAAATATCGCGAAGCATCTCATCCGAGCCTTCAATAACAGGCGGATAGTTACCTTCGGGTACGGGGATAACATCCCCGCTTACCATATCAGCAATTTTTTGCGGATTATCTATAACAAATTCTTTTGCGCGCTCACCAAAGTATGAAAAATCTTCTAACATCTCTTTGGTAGTCTTAAAATAAAGCGGTGCTTGGTAATCAAAATCCTCCGCTTCATAGCCTTGACCCGCCATAAGAATTTTTCGGATAATATCATCACTCTTTTTAAGGAAGTGAACGTCACCCGTAGCGACTACAGGTTTACCTAATTTATCGGCTATTTCTACAATTTTGCGGTTAAAGTTTTTAAGTATTTCTTCATTTGTAATATTGCGGAATCTATTAGGTATAACATTACCCTTTTTGTCCTTTTTATCGGGCAAAGAGGACTCCCTTACCATAAAGTAGTTATTGCCGATAGGCTGAATTTCAAGATAATCGTAATAATCGGCAATACGAAGTAGCTCTTCTTCGGGTTTATTGTCTAAAACTGCTTGGAATAATTCGCCCGCTTCACAAGCCGAGCCTATTATAAGACCTTCGCGCAATTCGTTAAGCTTGCTTTTTAGTGTCAATGGGCGTCCCTTAAAGTTGTTTATATGCGCATCGGACACCAATTTATAAAGATTTTTAAGACCCACAAGGTCTTTAACCAAAATAATTTGGTGGTAGCGTTTAATTTGCTTGGCATTAAGCTCCGAAACATCTATACCGGTATCATCTACGAAGTAGCCTTCCATACCGTATATTACCTTAAAATCTCCACCCGATTTGCGAATAGATTTAACCGCCCCCGCAGCAGCAGGATATGCTTGTACAACACCGTGGTCGGTAATGGCAACCGCCTTGTGTCCCCATTTATACGCTTGGTTGATAATACTTTCTGCCGAGCACACCGCATCCTTTTCAGACATATTGGTATGGCAATGCAGTTCTATACGCTTTTCGCCGTCATAATCATCGGTTTCACTATAGCTTTGTAAAACTGCCATAGCGTTAGGCTTTAAAATAAAATCCTTTTTAAAGTTATCAAACTCGTAAAAGCCACTTATAAGTAAAAAGGCGCCATCCTTAAGCTCGGCAATATCGCCCATACGCTTAGGGTCCATAAACATCGAACAGTTTATAGAGTTTGTATAGTCCGAAAAAGAAAAGCTTACAACATTACTTTCACCGCGTTTGGTGTTAATGGTGCGAACTTCTTTTTGGAATACTTCACCCCAACAGCAAATTTCATTATCATCGGGCGTTACCGAAATCATAGTTCTTATATTTTCAAAATTTGTACGCCTGCCGTAAAACTGCTTTGGGTTATCAAGGTAAACTATGCCGTTTTGTGGCTTGTCGGTACGTTTTTCAAAAGTAATACCCTTGCTTTCTTGCTTCTTTTGCGGTTTTCTTTCTTCTACCTTTGGGGGCTCTGGCAACGGGATTTCCATTTCAACATCTTCTAGTTGACCTGTAAATTCCAAATCACACTCAACACCAAAGCGATTTTTGACAACTATTATAAAATCACTTATAAATTTGCTCTCTTTAATTTTGTTGTATCCGCCGTGCTTTAAATTTATAAATACCTTGTTATCATAAATTTCATACTCTGCGCCGTTTAAATATCCGTTAACCACAGGGTTTTTAAGCTTTAATTCATCGGCAATATCCTTACAAGCAATTGTTGTAAAGCTTGTAAAATCAAACTTTATATTGCAAGAATTAAGCTGCAATGCATTCTTAAGCGCAACATTAAGATTTATTTGATTTTCATGCGTTATGTATGTATCACTTTTAATTTTTATATCCAATGTGCGTTCATCAATATCTAATTTGCATTCGCTCAAAACCGCATCCTGCAAACTATCCCTTAGCGCATCTTCCGATACCACCTGTGAAAACACATCTAAAAATCGGGGGGTGGCCATTTTTGTTCCTCCGTTACATCTTTTCTATTTCGTAAACTAATCTATCCACTAATTCGTTTTCTTGAAGCTTGCAAATAATTTCGCCTTTTTTAAACAGTACACCGCAGCCCTTACCACCTGCAATACCAATATCCGCCGATGATGCTTCACCGGGGCCATTTACAACACAGCCCATAATTGCCACAGTAATGTTTTTATTTACATTTTTAAGTCTTTCTTCCGCCTCTTTAGCAATACTAATTAAGTCAATCTCGGTTCTGCCACAAGTAGGGCAAGAAACAAATTTTATACCGTCTTGTCTAAGACCTATTGCATTTAAAAGCTTTCTTCCTGCTTCTACTTCTTTTACGGGGTCATCTGTTAAAGAAACTCTTATAGTATTACCTATTCCGCGAAGCAGCAGACCGCCAATACCTGCCGCCGACTTTATAACTCCCATATTCTCGGTGCCGGCTTCGGTTACACCTAAATGCAACGGATAACGGCATTTTTCTGCTGCTAATTCGTACGCTTTGTACATTTTAAAGGTGTCTGATGATTTGAGAGAAAGTACAATATCGGTAAAATCAAACTTTTCGAGTAGGGATATGTGGTAAAGACCGCTTTCAACCATAGCTTCGGGGGTAACCGCGCCGTATTTTGCCAAAATTTCCTTTTCAAGCGAGCCCGAATTAACCCCTATTCTAATAGGTACTTTTGCATTCCTACAAGCATCGGCTACCAATTTTACCTTACTGTCATCACCAATATTACCTGGATTTATGCGCACCTTATCAACACCCATAGCTACGCTTTCAAGCGCTAGGCGATAATCAAAATGAATATCGGCTACAAGCGGTATTTTAATATTTTCCTTTAAAGCCTTTACGGTTTCAAGCGCTTGCTTGTCGGGAACGGTAACACGCACAATATCGCAGCCTGCACTTTCTAACCTTAGCGCCTGCTCTACATTACCCTTTATATCGTGGGCAGGCACACAAAGCATAGACTGAATGCTTACGGGGGCGTCACCGCCTATATAAGCGTTACCCACCTTTACTTTTACAGTATCCTTATTAGTGTACATTTTATCTCCTAAAAAATTAAACCTAAAACATCTTTAACTAATATCAGTATCATAAAGCCAATAAGCACCACAAAGCCTATAGTGTGTACAACAGACTCATACTTTTGGGGTACGGGCTTTCTGAAAATCATTTCATAAAGTATAAACATAAGTCTTCCACCATCAAGTGCGGGGATTGGAAACAGGTTAAATAGCCCTAAATTTATGCTTATAAACGCCATTAAGGGAAGTAGACTTTGCAAGCTTTGCTTGGCGGCATTTGCAATTACCACCGTAACACCTACAGGACCTGAAACCTGACTTATGCCATATTTTCCGCTAAGTAAATCTATAAGACTTCGCCATATAACCACCGTATACGAAGCGGCAGTTTTAACCGAATTTTTAAGGAAGGTACCAAAGGTTCTTTTTTCACCGTAAACCTTAAAGTCTACCGTTAAAAATTCCATACCCTCGTACTCTTCGGAATCAAACTTAACATCCTTTAGCAACTGCTTTTTACCATCGCGAAGTACAGTAATATCAATTTTGCCGTCATCCACATTTGTAAAAGCATAGCTTAAATCATAGGTTGAAAAAATTGTTCTGCCGTCTACCTTTAAAATTTTATCGTTAACCTGTAATCCGCTTTGCTGACTTACAGCATTTGGTACAAACTCGGCAACAGTGGTTGTTGTAAAGGTTTTTGTAGGCGCTAAAATAAGCATTACTATTATAAAGCCTAAAATTAAATTGAAAACCGCACCCATTACAACAATCAAAAATCTACGCCACGCGGCTTTGTTGCAAAAAGCCTTTTCATCCGTACTGCCTTCATCTTCGCCCTCCATAGCGCAGTAACCGCCTAAGGGTATAAGGTTAAAAGCATAATTTGTTTCGCCAAATTTTTTTGAAAAAAGCTTAGGACCAAAGCCTACCGCAAACTCGTTTACTCTAACACCTAAAAGCTTTGCGGCAATAAAATGACCAAATTCGTGTATTATTATAAGCACTAAAAATAAAAGTATTGCCACTAAATATGGCCAAACATTATTCCATAAATTTAAAATATTAATCACCAGCTAGTTTAATTCGTAATTAGAAATGCGTAATGCGTAATTAAATATTCCGCAATACAGCTTCGCGTGCATGTTTATCTGCATTTAGTATATCTTCTAAAGAGAAGTCTTTCTTATTATTAGCCGAAACGAGCGCTTTTTCCACAAGCTCGGCAATTTGTAAAAATTTTATTTTTCCTTCTAAAAACAATCCTACCGCCTGCTCGTTAGCGCCGTTTACTACTGTTGGCAAAAGTCCGCCTTCGGTTATTGCTTTCACACAAAGCGGTAAGCATCTAAAGGTATCGGTATCTGGCTTTTCGAAGGTTAAGGTGCCTACCTTAAACAAATCCAAATGCTCAAAAGCGTAATCGCTTCTTTCGGGATAGGTTAAAGCGTACTGAATCGGCAAGCGCATATCGGGAGTGCCTAACTGCGCAATAACCGCACCGTCGAAAAACTCTACACCCGAATGTACAATACTTTGCCTGTGCACCAAAACTTCTATTTTATCGGCAGGAAGACCAAAAAGATGCACTGCTTCAATCACTTCAAGACCTTTATTCATTAAAGTGGCAGAATCTATAGTGATTTTAGCGCCCATTGACCAATTCGGGTGGTTAAGCGCTTCCTTTACCGTGACATTTTCCAAATCCTTACGGGTTTTACCCCAAAACGGACCGCCTGAAGCGGTAAGCAAAATTTTTCTAACACTTTTTTGGGGTGAGCCCTGAATCGACTGAAAAATCGCCGAATGTTCACTATCAACAGGCAGTATTTTAACGCCTTTTTCGCGTGCCTTACGGTTTACAATATCGCCACCAGTTACTAAGGTTTCCTTATTGGCAAGCGCAATATCTTTACCGCTTTCAATCGCCGCTAAAGTTGGGCGCAAGCCTGCAATACCAACAATTGAGTTAAGTGCTACATCAGCTTCTAACCGAGCAACTTCACAGACACCGTCTATACCGCTTAAAACCTTAATATCAGTATCGGCTAATTTGATTTTAAGTTCTTGCGCTTTGCTTTCATTAAAAACCGCAACCGCTTTTACGTGGAATTCTCGTGCTTGCTTTTCTAAAAGCTCTATATTACCGCCTGCCGCTAAACCGTTTACTATATATCCGTCGCGACGGCAAACCTCAAGTGCTTGCGTGCCTATTGAACCTGTTGAGCCTAAAATTACCAAACTTTTCATTTTAATAGACCCCACAAAAGACAAAGGAACATAAAGGGTGCTATCATTATTATGCTATCAAGTCTGTCCATAATACCGCCGTGACCCGGGATTAAATTGCTGTAATCCTTAAGCCCTACCGAGCGCTTTATAGCCGATGCGAAAAGATCACCAATCATACCCAAAATGCAGAAAGGTATTGTAAGTAAGAGCACAACAATATTAAATTTACCAAACAACAAAGAAATAATAACAGTAAATACAATACTTGAAACTATACCGCCAATAGCACCTTCAACCGTCTTTTTAGGGCTGATTTCGGGGCATAATTTATGCTTACCCATTGTAACGCCCACAAAGTATGCACCCATATCGCAAATGGATGAAAAATTAAGTAACAGCAATAAATAATATATTCCGTTATCGTGATTTATTATTACCGAAAGGAAGCAAAATGCCAACGCAAAAGGCACGGGCAAGGCATACACAAAGGCGATTTTGCCAAGGTCTAAATCCTTATGGTATACCAAAATCATAATCACGGCGTATATAAAATACAAAATGCTTGTAGTAAGAAAACCAAATATAAAGTTTTCGCTTGATAAGGTAACCGTTAGTGCCGCATAAACACAAGCACCTATAACTATTGGGAGTTTTTTAATGCTTGCGGCATTGTGGATAAGCTCATAAACAGCAGCTGCCGCTAAAAGCGAAACCGCAATTGTTATTACAATAGGTGCCCACAAATAGCCAACCACCAAAACAGCGGCTACAATAAGCGCCATTATTACACCTGATATTATTCGAGTTTTCATAAATTATCACTCCGTT
Source organism: Acutalibacteraceae bacterium (assembly GCA_045602785.1). Lineage (GTDB taxonomy): Bacteria > Bacillota > Clostridia > Oscillospirales > Acutalibacteraceae > UBA737. The sequence goes on along the minus strand of JAZSCF010000019.1, from coordinate 33,026 downwards.
AACGGACAGTCGAGGACGCCTGTCCCTACATTATTAATGAACTATAGTTTGAAAGAAAATTGTTCACAGTGCCGTTTTTACTTAAAAATGAAAAGTGAATAATGAATAATGAATAATTTCGGTGCGCCGTTGCGGCGCTTTATATAAAGTCGGCTAAGCCGACACATTAACCATTCACTATTCACTCTTATCTCTTCACTGTTTTTGCTAAAGTCAATTATAGTTTGAAAGAAAATTGTTCACAGTGCCGTTTGCAGTGAGTGGTGCCGTACAAGTAGTACTGCCCCGAACAAAAACGGTGCTGTGGGCAATTTTACTCAAACGCCGCCGAAACGGCGGTTACGCTTGCTATATTCTTCTATAGCCTTATCCAAATGCTTTGGTGTGAAATCGGGCCATAAAATATCCGAAAACCAAAATTCCGCATAAGCTGACTGCCAAATTAAATAGTTGGAAAGGCGGTATTCACCGCTTGGTCTAATAATAAAATCAGGGTCGGGCATATCCTTTGTATAAAGGTTTTGCGAAACCACACTTTCATCAATATCCGCTTCACTAATGCCGCTTTTAACAATGTTTTTAACTGCATTTGTAATTTCATCCCTACCGCCGTAGTTTATGGCGATATTAAGATTAAGGCCTGTAGCGTTTTTGCTTAATTCTTCATTTTTATGGATAAGTGCTTTGATATCATCATCAAGCGGTTCCATATTACCTATAAAACGAACGCGAATATTTTCATCCTTAAAATTTTCGGCATCCTTTAAATAATCGCGCAGCAGGTTCATAATTCCGCTTACTTCTTCTTGCGGTCTTTTCCAATTTTCAGTAGAAAAAGCGTAAACAGTTAAGTATTTTAAACCTATTTTATTGCAATAACGCGCTATTGTTTTAAAGGTTTTAGCACCCGCTACATGACCTGCGCTTCTTGGCAGCTTGCGTTTCTTTGCCCACCTGCCGTTACCGTCCATAATAATTGCAATATGCTGCGGTAAACAAATATCCACCTTATGCTTTTTAAAAAACATAGTATCACCCTGAGTATAAAAGCGGTCTCACAAAAGTGGGACCGCAAGAATTTAAATTTCTAAAATTTCTTTTTCCTTAATTGCCGATAAGTTGTCAATTTCTTTACAATAATTATCGGTAAGCTTTTGAATTTTTTTCTCTCCGTTAGCTTGGTCGTCTTCAGTAATAGCGTTTGATTTTTCCAAAGCCTTAAGCTTTTCTAAAGCATCGCGTCTTGTGTTACGGATTGCAACCTTGCTTTCTTCTGCGGTTTTCTTAACATCCTTAACAATTTCCTTACGGCGTTCTTCGGTTAAGGGTGGGAAGGAAAGGCGGATAACTCTACCATCGTTTTGGGGGTTAATACCGATATCAGAAATAAGAATTGCTTTTTCAATATCCTTAAGGGTTGACGCATCCCAAGGTTGAATCATTAAAATACGGGGTTCAGGTACAGATACTGCTGCCATTTGTTGAATGGGGGTAGGTGCACCGTAATAATCTACTGTAATTTTATCCAAAACTGAAACATTTGCTCTGCCCGCGCGGATAGATTTATAATCTCTATCCAAAACTGCAACAGTTTTAGTCATTTTTTCTTCTGTAAGCTTTAGTAATTCGTTCATAATTGCCTCCTATTTTACAACTGTTCCTATTGTTTCGCCAACCATGGCTGAAACAATATTCTGTGGATTGTCAAGATTAAATACCAAAATTTCAATACCGTTATCCATACAAAGTGAAGCTGCTGTGCTATCCATAACATGCAAGCCCTTTTGTAAAACATCCAAGTGTGATAAAGTATTAAACTTTTTAGCATTGGGGTTTTGTTTGGGGTCACTATCGTAAACACCGTCAACATTTGTTGCTTTAAAAATAACATCAGCGCCGATTTCAGCCGCACGTAAAGCCGCCGCAGTATCGGTAGAGAAGAACGGGTTACCTGTTCCGCAACCAAAAACAACAACTCTTCCCTTTTCCAAATGTCTTACTGCCTTATTTCTAATATAAGGCTCAGCAATTTGGCGCATTTCTATAGCGGTTTGAACACGGGCAGTAACACCTAACTGTTCAAGCGCATCTGCCAAAGCCAAAGAATTTATTGAAGTAGCAAGCATTCCCATATGGTCTGCACGGGTACGGTCCATTTTGCCGCTGCTTCTGCCACGCCAGAAGTTACCGCCGCCAACAACTATAGCAACCTGTACACCCATATCTACACATTGCTTAACACTTTCGCAAACTTCTAAGACCTTGTCAAAATCAATACCTACACCCTTTTGACCTGCTAAAACCTCACCGCTTAGCTTCAAAAGGACTCTTTTATAAACAGGCTTCACACAAAACACCTCTTCTACAATATTAATTATATTGTACATTATGTAGAGTATAAAGTCAATCCAAAATTGTTTAAAAATACTCTTGCAAAGTGACGAAAATATGGTAGAATATAGTTGTACTATTTTATTTAAGGAGTTTTAAAAATGGCTAAAGAAGTAATGGTAGAAATTTCTGCACGTCACCTACACGTGTCACAAAAGGATTTAGAAATTCTTTTCGGTGAAGGCTACACCCTTACACCTAAAAAAGATTTATCACAGCCCGGTCAATTCGCTTGCGAAGAAAAGGTTACTATCGTTGGTGAAAAGGGTCAGCTTAAGGCATCTATCTTAGGTCCTGTACGCCCCGAAACTCAGGTCGAGATTTCTTTAACTGATGCTCGCTCTATTGGTGCGTTAGCTCCCATCCGCGAATCAGGCGATGTTAAGGATAGCGGTAAGTGCAAGCTTATTGGTCCTAAGGGCGAAGTTGAACTTGAACAGGGTGTTATCGCTGCTAAGCGTCATATACATATGACAGTAGCTGACGGCGAAAAATTCGGCATTAAAGATAAGCAAATTGTAAGCGTAAAAATTAATTCCGACGGTAGAAGCCTTATTTTCGGCGATGTTGTTGCTCGTGTAAGCGATTCTTACGCTCTTGCTATGCATATTGATACCGACGAAGCAAACGCTGCTAAGGTTGGCGGCAACTGCATTGGTGAAATTATTGACTAATCTCGGTCTTTACATTCATATACCGTTTTGTCAAAAAAAATGCGCTTATTGTGACTTTTATTCGGCTTTCCAAAGTGAAAGCTTAATGGATAATTATGTTGCGGCGCTAAAAAGGGATGTTAAACAATGGGGTGGCTTTCTAAACCGCCCCATTGATACTATTTACCTTGGCGGCGGCACACCGTCACTTTTGGGTAACCGAATAATCCCACTTTTAGAATGTATTAAGGACAATTTCAACGTATCAAGTGATGCCGAAATAACCTTAGAAATAAATCCCCAAAATGATATAGAAAATGTGCTTAAAAGTGCAAAGCAAGCGGGTGTTAACCGCCTTTCAATAGGGGCGCAAAGTGGAATAGACCGTGAGCTTTTAACCCTTGGCAGAACCCACACTATAAGCGATACTGAAAACGCGGTAAGGCTTGCGCGAGATTTAGGGTATAATAATATTTCACTTGATTTAATGTTGGGGCTTCCGAATTCTAATACCAATACATTAAAGCAAAGTCTTGATTTTTTACTTTCGCTAAGCCCTGAGCATATTTCGGCTTATATTTTGAAAATCGAGCCTAAAACACTTTTTTACAAAGAGCGCAATAGCCTTAATTTACCCGATGAAGATGCTGTTTGCGACCAATATTTGTATATGTGCGATTACCTTGAAAATAACGGTTTTTCGCACTATGAAATATCTAATTTTTCAAAAAATAACAAAATGAGCAAACATAATCTGAAATATTGGCGTTGCCAAGAATATTTAGGGCTAGGCCCCTCGGCACACTCATATTTAGAGGGCAAGCGCTTTTATTTTGAACGGGACTTAAAGGCTTATATAAAAGGTACTACCCCCACACCTGACGGTGATGGTAGTCAAGAAGAAAAGCTAATGCTGGGGCTTCGGCTTAAAGAAGGGGTAGATTATACCGCCTTACCCCAGAAAGAAGCCGATTTATTTATAAAAAACGGCTTAGCCCAAAACACGAACGGCAAATTTCACCTAACCAATAAAGGATTTTTAATTTCTAATGCAATAATTGGAGAACTAATATGAAAACGCTTAAAATCCATTTAATAAGGCATGGCGCTACCGATGCCAACTATAAAGGTCAATATATTGGCTCAAAAACTGATTTACCGCTATCCCCCGAAGGTCTTAACGAGCTTAGAATGATGAAGGATGATATAAATTATCCTGAAATCGCAAGGCTTTATTCAAGCCCTTTGCTTCGCGCTAAACAAACAGGCGCGGTTCTTTACCCCGATGTACCAATGTTTTTAGTAGAAAACCTAAAAGAGTACGATTTTGGCGAATTCGAGGGTAAAACCGCCAAAGAGCTTGAGCTCAACCCCGATTTTAAGGATTGGGCGGCTGGTAAATTATCCGCACCAAAGGGTGGCGAAGACAATACCGAATTTGTTAAAAGACTTTGCGTTGGTCTTAACGAAATTATTATTGATATGCTTAATAACGATGTTGAGCACGCAGGTGTTATAATGCACGGCGGCGCTATAATGATGTTGCTTTCCGCCTGCGCAGTACCGCAAAGGCGCTCGGTTGAGTGGGGCTGTGAAGCAGGACAAGGCTATTCGTTATTAGTAACCCCCTCCCTTTACCACAAAAGCGGTATTGTAGAAGTTTATGATGTGATATAAAGGTATTTAAACGAAGCTAATACGGGCAGGTTGTTTAAAACCTGTCCATACAATTATTATACACGTTTGCATGCAAAAAAGACTCCCCCTGGGGAGTCTTTTTTGTTGAATTATTTAGTTTTTTTGGATTTTGCAGTTGACCAACCAGAATAATATACAGTACTGCCAACTTTTTTGTAAGTTCTAACTCTTACATAATAAGTCTTTTTAGCACTTAAACCACTCAATGTCACCTTTGTTGTTTTGTAACTTGAAATATTCTTTGTTTTTGCACTATTGAATTTCTTACTGGTTGAATACTGAATTTGATAACCGGTAACTTGGGTAGACTTTTTATTGATCACTACACTAAGCTTTTTCTTAGCAGCAGTTAACTTCGACACAGTTGTACTAACAGGAATAATCTTATAGCTTAATTCCTTTGTACCACTATAATTACCCATCATTTTAATTGTTACTTTATAAGTGCCTACATTTTTTCTTCCACTTGCATAAGTTACCTTGTAGTCAGTATTATTCTTTAATACCTTTCCTGCTGAATCCTTAACTGTTACAGTTGGTGTTTTAACCTTTCCATTGTAAGTATAGGATGTAGAGGAAAGCTTAAAGGAGTTCACATATTTAATAACCGTTGTGCTATATACCTTACCACATTCATTGCACTTTTTAACTATGCTACCATTCTTTGTTGTAGTTGCCTTTGTGGTAACTGTTGTATATTTATGAGTTATTTCACGCTTTGCATTGCATACATTACAAAATTCATCACAGTTGCCCGAAAAACTATGCTTACCGGTTGCAGATATTTTTGTTCCTGTGTTTTTCTTTGCATGGCAGATTGTACATTCCTCGTGCTTTTCACCAGCAACGCCACAGTTTTCCTTACTATCCACAATCCATTGATAGTTATGTTGAATCAATCTAATTCTGCCACAAATATTACAACTTACATCGCAAGCGGTATCGTAGCTATGGGTTTCTAATGATTCTTTAATTCCGCAAGACGCACATTCAAGCCAGTGGCTACCATTATCGCCTAAATAAACCGCATAGAATTTATGACCTTCTAACTCACGTTTTGCACCGCAAACATTACAGGTTTCATCGCAATTGTTATCATAACTGTGATTTCCTGTTGCAGGAATTAAGGTGTTTTCATTACGCTTTGCATGGCAAATTGCACATTCTTCGTGTTTTTTACCACCGACATCACAATTTCCACCATCATCGATTACCCATTGATAATCATGTTGAATTTCTCGGATCTCGTCACAGCCATTACAAGTATTATCACAATCATTGTCGTAACTATGTGCTAAAGCTGTTCCTTCGGTTTCACCGCAAATTTTACAGGTTTTAGGTTGAGTACATGTGGCATCTGCAAAGCTGTGTGTGTGTGGTTCTGTGGTTGATATATCAACAAATTGTGCACCTATAATTTCAGCAAAATCATAAACAGGCGAGTCTTTATAACTATGAATTGTTTGATTATAATTTAATCCACAGTAATAATCTAATGCACAATTTTTATTGTAAATTTTAACTTCTTTTAAATTTTTGCAGGAAGCGAATGCATTTACTTCAACAACTTTGATATTAGACGGTAATGTCAATTTATTAAGACCGGCATTATTATAAAACGCATCATAGCCTATGCTTACAACATCTTTACCAAAGGTTATGTTTTCAAGCTTTTGGAAATTATAAAACGCATATTTTTTTACATGTTCAACACCCTGGGGAATCACAATATCAGTTGCCAAGGTTTTATTGATATATAAATCTGCTCCGTAGCAAAGCGGATTTGAATAACTGTCATAAAAATCGATATTACACCACGCACCAATGTCGGTTATATTAACTGATGCAATATTCTCACAGCCTTCGAAAGCCCACTCATTAATGCTTGTAACGGTAGAAGGTATGGTTACATTTGTAAGGTTATTACAATTCCAAAACGCTTCATAGCCGATACTTGTAACACCATTAGGTATATCTATATTCGTAAGGCTATTACAATTATAGAATGCAAAATCTTTTATGCTTGTGATATTTTTTGGAAGAGTAAACTCTTTAAGGGCTACACAACCAAAAAATACACCATTTCCCATACTTGTAACAGTATCAGGTACTGTTATAGTTTCAGCACTCTTACAGTTAGAAAATGCATGATCGCCAATACTTACAACCTTATTAGGAACCTTTATACTTGTAAGACTATCGCAATTATAAAATGCATTATCGCCTATGCTTGTAACATTTTCAGGGATTGATATATTTTTAATTCTGCAGTTTTCAAAAGCATTAGCACCAATAGAAGTTATACCGGTAGGTAATTCAATTGAATATATGTAATCGCTAAGCTCATACCAAGGTGCACTTAGGTTTTTAAAATCTATTAGCTTGCCCGCACCGGTAATTTCAAGCAAACCTGTACGCTTATCAAGTTGCCAATCAAATTTACCTACTTTTCCGCCAAAAATGTTTTCTTCGTCAGAACCGTCAAGGTGAACTACCCTATCAAATCCTTGAATGGCTGCTTCGGAATTAGTATTACAATAAACACATACTTTTTCTGAATCTTCAAAAACGCCGTAGCCAATTATTGTTACACTATCGGGAATAGTTATACGTTGTAGCTTGTTATTATATGCAAAAGCATAATTGTAAATTGTACTTACGCCTTCATCTAATGTAACTTCGTTTAAATTAGCGGAATTAGCAAACGCAAATTCGCCTATTTCTTTAATGGTGGACGGTATATGAACTGTTTTTATACTGCCGCAGCCATAAAATGCGTAGTCATTGATAGTATTAATGGTGCTTGGTATAGTAAGATTAGTAACAACGGTGTCGTTAAGATATAAATCGGCACCCATACAAAGCGGGTTAGCAAGCTCGTAATTGAATTCAACCTTTAACCACGCTTCAAGGTTGGTTATATTAACTTTAGATAGATTATAGCAACCAATAAAAGCACCATAACCTATGCTGGTAACACTTTCAGGAATGGTTATATTGCTAAGGTTATAACAATTATTAAAAGCATATCCCGATATTCTTTCAATATTTTCAGAAAGCGTTACATCTGTAAGCTTTTCACAATAAGCGAATGCATTATAACCTATGTAAGTAACACTATTGGGTATGATTATATTCTTAAGGCTTGAACAATTACTAAAAGCAGAATCACCTATGCTAGTAACACTATCAGGTATAGTTATATTTTCAAGGCTTTTGCAGTTATAAAACGCACTCCATCCTATAGTTTTAACGCTATTGGGTATAGTTACATTATTTAACTTAATGCAATCACGAAACAATCCACCGCGGATATATGTAATGTCCCCATGAAGCGTTGCATTTGTAAGATTTTTACAATCCTCGAATGCATAAGAGCCTATGTAAGTAACGCTATTGGGTATAATTATATTCTTAAGGCTTGAACAATTACTAAAAGCAGAATCACCTATGCTAGTAACACTATCGGGGATGGTTATATTTTCAAGGCTTGAACAATTACTAAAAGCAGAATAACCTATACTAGTAACACTATCGGGGATGGTTATACTTGTAAGGCTTTTGCAACCTGCAAACATGCAATCCTTAATGGATGTAGTTGTATTTGGTAGAGTGATTTCGGTAACAAGAGCATTGTTAAGATATAAATCTGCACCGTTATAAAGTGGGTTGGAATACCTATAATCAAAATCAATATTACACCATGCAGCAAGGTCGGTTATATAAACTGCTGAAAGGCTTGTGCAGCTATAAAACGCATAACCACCTATACTTGTAACCTTATCAGGTATAGTTACACTAGTAAGGCTTGTGCAATTATAAAATGTATGACTATTTATTTTTTTTATATTTTTTGAAAGGGTTATATTTGCAAGGCTTTTACAACCACTAAAAGCTTCATTGCCTATTTTTGTAACACTATCTGGGATAGTTATACTTGTAAGGCTTGAACAATTACTAAAAGCAGAATCACCTATACTTGTAACACTATCGGGGATAGTTATACTTGTAAGGCTTGTACAACCACTAAATTTATAATCAACAGTGGTAACCGTATTTGGTATAGTAATTTCAGTAACAATGGTGTCGTTAAGATATAAATCGGCACCGTTATAAAGCGGATTGGAATATTCGTTAATAAAATTAATATTTAACCACGCTTCAAGGTTAGTTATATAAACTGCCGAAAGGCTTTTACACCCACTAAATGCATATCTGTCAATAATTGTAACATTTTCGGGGATATTTATACTTGCAAGGCTTGTGCAGCTATAAAACGCATAACCACTTATACTTGTAACACTATCGGGAATGGTTATACTTGCAAGACTTGTACAATCATAAAAGGCTCCATATCCGATAACCGTAATACCATCTTCAATTATAACATCAGTAAAGGAATTATTATACTCGAAAGCCCAACCTTCTATATATCCAGAACCACTAATTGTAAGAGTAGTGCCATTAAGCTCCCAACGGCAGTTATCACCCGCCCAACCACTTGTAGCGGCGGATGCGGTAATCATACCCAAAGGCACAACTGAGGACAGCATAACTACTGTTAGAAAAATTGCTAATAATTTTTTCATTTAACATCTCTCCTTAAAATAAACCCCGACATATTGCGCAAAGCTAAACACGCCGATGACCATTAGGTAAATTATAACACATTTTACAAAATTTTCAAGAAAAGTTCTAATTTTAACAAAGATATTATTTTTTAAAGATATAATAAGCACAAAAGGCTTTGGAAAATCCAAAGCCTTTAATTTTATCCATTCTTTAAATCTCTTATACTGCGTTTTATGGGTTTATCGTTTTCGATATAGTGTATAACCTCTTCGGGTGTGCCTGCACAGGCGTATATTTCTTTACAAACTTTATTAATAAAGCCTTCTTCCATAGAATACTCCATAAATTCTTCAAGCTTATCGTAATAACCGTCAATATCATAAAGTGCAATAGGTTTAGTATGGCGACCTAACTGCTTTAAGGTTAAAACCTCGTAAAATTCTTCAAAAGTGCCAATGCCACCGGGAACTATTATAAACGCATCGGCCAATTCTTCCATTTTTGCCTTGCGCTGTGCCATAGTATCGGTGAAAATCAATTCATCACACTCGGTAAAGATTACTTCAACACATTCTTCCTTGAAAAATTCAGGAATAACGCCATATATTTTACCACCACACTTTTTAAATCCGCGTGCCGCTGCGCCCATAAGTCCGTTTCCGCCTGCGCCAAAAACAAGCTCGTGACCCTTCTTCGCCAAAAATTCACCCAATTTTTCAACTTCGGCTATGTATTTCTTATTTATAAAATTACTTGCCGCACCAAAAATACAAATCTTCACAATATCATCCTTTCACAATTACTATTATATTTACAAATTTATTATAACATACTCGCATTTATTTTGTAAATAGGATTTTATATACCAAGGCATTGTGTGTAGGGCAGGGTGCGGGTGTCCGGTGGACACCTCTGCTCAAGCAGAAGCACCGACCGAGCCGGCAGGTGAGACCTTGGTCCTGCCGCTAAGTATGATACAATTTGATTAACACCTAATCCGTCAAAGTCTGCGGCTTTGCCACCTTCTCCTACTGGAAAAGGCTTTTAAAAAAGATTTCTCGCATACGCTCGAAATGACAATTAATGATGTGTTTTTATTGATTGTTCGTAGGGACAGGCGTCCTCGACTGTCCATTATACAAGATTTTTTTAAAGGACAATCTAGAGGCTTGTCCCTACAATATATCTATATAGATTAATCGCAAACAATTACGAATTGCGCATCACGAATTCCAAATTAGTAAAGATTCCTCACGTTCGTTCGGAATGACATTATTTTTAAAACATTTATATCCGTGCCGTAGGCACACCTTAATTATTCATTTTTCATTATTCATCATTCATTAAAAAAATCCACCTGTTTCCAGGTGGATTTTTAACTATTCTGCGGTTACTTCTGCAGTTTCTTCAACTGTCTCAATAACATCATCTATAATTTCTTCAGAAATCACAGCTTCCTCTTCAAATAAAGCGGGGTGAATCTCCTTGGAACGCATACCTGTACCTGCAGGAACAAGCTTACCGATAATAACATTTTCTTTAAGACCGAATAGCTTATCAGCCTTACCCTTAATAGCAGCTTCGGTAAGAACACGGGTAGTTTCTTGGAATGAAGCAGCAGAAAGGAAAGATTCGGTAGCAAGTGAAGCCTTGGTAATACCCAAAAGTGTTACCTTGTAACTAGCCTTTGTAAGATTTTCTTCACCTGCAGCAATGCGAGCATCAATCTCAGCATTAGCATCGGCAATTTCCTTATATTCATAGCTTGCATTTTGAATAAGGTTGGTAGAACCTGCATCAACAATTCTAAGCTTTCTCATCATTTGACGGATGATAACTTCAATGTGCTTATCGTTGATATCAACACCTTGTGTACGGTAAGCATTTTGAATTTCAGCAATGATATATTCCTGAACAGCTTCAGGACCCTGAGCCTCTAAAATATCCTGCGGATACTTAGCGCCGGGGATAAGCATATCGCCTGCCTTAACCTCATCACCATCGTTAACGAGCTGACGAATACCGTAAGGAATTGTTACCTTTTCTTCTTCCATTGTTTCAGGATTGGTAATTACGATAACATTGCTCTTCTTTTCTTCGGTAATACGAACACGTCCGTCAATCTTAGCAATAAGACCGCAACGCTTCGGACGTCTTGCTTCGAAAAGTTCTTCAACACGGGGAAGACCCTGTGTAATATCTTCTGTAGAAGCGATACCACCGGTATGGAAGGTACGCATTGTAAGCTGGGTACCGGGTTCACCGATAGACTGAGCAGCAACGATACCAACCGCTTCACCAATAGTAACGGGCTTAGCAGTTGCAAGGTTTTTACCGTAACACTTCTTACATACGCCGTGGTGACTATGACAGGTAAGCACTGAACGAATCTTTACAGATGTTACACCTGCATTTACAATCTTCTTAGCGCCGTCTGCAGTAACGATATCATCCTTACTCCATAAAAGTTCGCCATCTACATAAAGGTCTTCCATTAAATAACGACCTTCAAGACGTTCTTCTAACGGTTCAAGTATATGGTTGCCGTCCTTAATGTCAGAGATAACTAAGCCTTCTTCAGTGCCACAGTCATCTTCACGAACAATAACATCCTGTGCAACGTCAACAAGACGACGGGTAAGATAACCCGAGTCAGCAGTACGAAGCGCGGTATCGGCAAGACCCTTACGTGCACCACGTGAAGAGATAAAGTACTCTAATACGTTAAGACCTTCACGGTAGTTAGCACGAATCGGAACTTCGATAACCTTACCTGCGGTATTGGCAATAAGACCACGCATACCTGCAAGCTGACGAATCTGGCTCATAGAACCACGGGCACCTGAATCAGCCATCATATAGATTGGGTTGAATTCATCAAGGTTGCCCTTAAGTGCATCTGCAACATCTTCAGTAGCCTTGTTCCAAATTTCAATTATATGGCGGCTTCTTTCATCATCGTTGATAAGACCGCGACGATAGTTTTTGGTTACCTTATCAATCTGCTCTTCAGCAGCTGCCAAAATTTCCTTCTTAGCAGGCGGAATTACAGCATCGACAACCGCAACTGTGATAGCACCCTTAGTAGAGTACTTAAAGCCTGTTTGCTTAACATTGTCAAGAACAATAGCAGATTCGCTTGTACCGTGAATTTCGATACATTTATCAATAATCTTACCTAACTGCTTCTTGCCAACCTTGTTTTGAATAACATCATCGTTATTTTCAACAAACTTCTTGTTGGGGTCCTTAAGTTTAAAGCACCATTCAAGGTCAAACGCATTGTCAGGGTTAGTTCTGTCAACAAAGCCTAAATCCTGAGGAATAGATTCATTAAAGATAATGAAACCAACAGTACACCAAATAAGCTTTTGGTCGCCGTTTTCGTTAGTCATTCTAACGCGGATAGGTGCGTGAAGACCGATAATGCCGTCGTTATAAGCCATGATAGCTTCGTTTTTATCGCGGAATACCTTGTTAGTACCTTTTTCTTCTGCTTTAACAAGTGTTAAATAGTATGAACCAAGAACCATATCCTGTGTAGGAACAGTTACAGGCTTACCGTCAGAAGGCTTAAGAAGGTTATTAGCTGCAAGCATAAGGAAACGAGCTTCTGCCTGAGCCTCTGCCGAAAGGGGCACGTGTACAGCCATTTGGTCGCCGTCGAAGTCGGCGTTATAAGCGGTACATACAAGTGGGTGAAGCTTAAGGGCTTTACCCTCTACAAGTACAGGCTCAAATGCCTGAATACCTAAACGGTGAAGTGTAGGAGCACGGTTTAAAAGAACGGGATGTTCTTTAATAACAAGCTCTAATGCATCCCATACTTCTGCAGAAGCACGGTCTACCATTTTACGAGCGGTTTTAATGTTAGTAACAATCTTGGTTTCAACAAGACGCTTCATGACAAAGGGCTTAAAGAGCTCAAGCGCCATTTCCTTAGGAAGACCGCATTGATACATCTTAAGTTCAGGACCAACTACGATAACTGAACGGCCGGAGTAGTCAACACGCTTACCAAGTAAGTTTTGACGGAAACGACCCTGCTTACCCTTAAGCATATCGGAAAGAGATTTAAGCGGACGATTGTTAGGTCCTGTAACAGGCTTACCGCGTCTGCCGTTATCAATAAGAGCATCAACTGCTTCTTGAAGCATTCTCTTTTCATTACGAACGATAATGTCAGGAGCGTGGAGCTCTAAAAGTCTTTTTAGGCGGTTATTACGGTTAATAACACGTCTGTAAAGGTCATTAAGGTCACTTGTAGCGAAACGACCGCCATCAAGCTGTACCATAGGACGTAAATCGGGTGGAATTACCGGAATTACATCAAGAATCATCCATTCAGGACGGTTGCCCGACTGTCTGAATGCATCTAAAACTTCAAGTCTTTTTAAAATACGAATACGCTTTTGACCTACGCAGTTCTCTAACTCATCACGAAGCTCTTTACAGGTCTTTTCAAGGTCGATTTCGCAAAGAAGCTCTTTAATAGCTTCTGCGCCCATACCTGCCTTAAAGTCGTCTTCATATTTTTCACGCATATCGTTATACTGCTTTTCGTTTAAAAGCTGCTTCTTTTCAAGCGGTGTAGTACCGGGATCGGTAACGATATATTGTGAGAAATAAAGTACCTGTTCAAGTGCTTTAGGAGTAATATCAAGAACTAAGCCCATTTTTGAAGGGATAGTCTTGAAATACCATATATGAGATACAGGAGCAGCAAGTTCAATACTACCCATACGCTCACGGCGTACCTTTGCACGGGTTACTTCAACTCCGCAGCGTTCGCAAACCTTACCCTTATAGCGAATACGTTTGTACTTACCGCAGTGGCATTCCCAGTCCTTTTGAGGTCCAAAAATGCGTTCGCAGAAAAGACCGCCTTGCTCGGGTTTTAAGGTGCGATAGTTAATGGTTTCCGGCTTTGTTACTTCGCCGTAAGACCAGCTTCTAATTTGTTCCGGAGATGCAAACCCAATTTTTATGGATTCAAATTCGATATCTGCCATTATATGCCCCTCCTAATATTAGTCTTCAAACTCGTTAGAGTCCTGTGCTTCTTCGATTGCGTCACCATTTTCATCCTGAAGGGTATAACCGTCAAGACCGTCAACAACCGTTTCTTCTTCAAATTCGCTTGATTCAGCTAAAGCAGGTGTGCCAATTATTAAATCATCATCATCAAAGGTCTGCTTTAAGTCGATTTCTTCTTCGTACTTATCAAGTACTTTAATATCAAGACCTAAGGACTGTAATTCCTTAATAAGAACCTTAAATGATTCAGGAATACCAGGTGCCGGGATATTTTGACCCTTAACAATAGACTCATAAGTCTTAACACGGCCAACAACATCGTCCGACTTAACGGTTAAGATTTCCTGCAAGGTGTAAGCAGCACCGTAAGCTTCAAGTGCCCAAACTTCCATTTCACCGAAACGCTGACCACCGAACTGAGCCTTACCACCCAATGGTTGTTGAGTAACCAATGAGTAAGGACCGGTAGAACGAGCATGAATCTTATCATCTACTAAGTGATGGAGCTTGAGATAATACATATAACCTACTGTTACAAGGTTATCAAACGGTTCGCCTGTGCGTCCGTCATAAAGCTGAGTTTTAGCATCCTGTGTAAGCGGAATGCGAGAGAAGTCAAGTGCGGCAGAGTTTTTATACTTATAGTCATCTGCCTTGGTTTCGTTTTCTGCTAATCTGAAGCATTCGCGAATATCTTCTTCGTGTGCACCGTCAAATACAGGTGTACAAATATGCCAACCAAGTGCCTTAGCAGCATAGCCTAAGTGAACTTCAAGTACCTGTCCGATGTTCATACGTGAAGGTACGCCCAAAGGATTAAGTACTATATCAAGCGGAGTACCGTCAGGTAAGAACGGCATATCTTCACTTGGTAAAATACGGGATACAACACCCTTATTACCGTGGCGACCAGCCATCTTATCGCCGACAGAAATCTTACGCTTTTGCGCAATATAGCAACGAACAACAACGTTAACGCCGGGGCTTAATTCTGAAGAATTTTCTCTTGTAAACACCTTAACATCAACAATTGTACCGTATTCACCGTGAGGAACACGCAAGGAAGTATCACGTACTTCGCGTGCCTTTTCACCGAAGATAGCGCGTAAAAGTCTTTCTTCAGCGGTAAGCTCGGTTTCACCCTTAGGTGTAACCTTACCAACAAGAATATCACCTGCAGTAACCTCTGCACCGATGCGGATAATACCGCGTTCGTCAAGGTCCTTAAGTGCGTCGTCACCAACGTTAGGAATATCGCGGGTAATTTCTTCGGGTCCGAGTTTAGTATCACGGCATTCCATTTCATATTCTTCAATATGAATAGAAGTATAAATATCTTCTCTAACAAGGCGCTCGTTAATTAAAACAGCGTCTTCATAGTTGTAGCCTTCCCAAGTCATAAAGCCGATAAGAGCGTTACGGCCAAGAGAAATTTCACCGCCAGAAGTTGCAGGACCGTCTGCGATAACCTGCCTTTCTACAACCTCTTCACCTACTTCAACAATAGGCTTTTGGTTGATACAAGTACCATGGTTAGAGCGTAAGAACTTAATAAGCTCGTACTCATCAATTTCGCCGTTCTTAGCGCGGATTTTAATTGTATCTGCTGATACGAAGGTTACAACACCTGCGCGCTTAGCAAGTACAACAACACCCGAGTCAACTGCGGCTTTATATTCCATACCGGTAGCAACAAACGGATTTTCGGGTTTCAAAAGCGGAACAGCCTGCTTCTGCATGTTCGAACCCATGAGCGCACGGTTAGTATCGTCATTCTCAAGGAATGGAATCATAGCGGTAGCAACAGATACTACCATCTTAGGCGAAACGTCCATAAATTCAGCACGGGTAGCTTCAACCTCTTGGAAGCTTTCACGGAAACGGGTGTTAACCTTTTTATTGATAAAGTAACCGTTTTCATCCAAAGGCTCGTTAGCCTGTGCTACAACAAACTCGTCTTCTTTGTCGGCAGTCATATATACAACTTCATCTAAAACCTTGCCGTTTTCAACCTTACGGAAAGGAGTTTCAATAAAGCCATACTTATTAATTTTAGCAAAAGTAGCTAAGTAAGAGATAAGACCAATGTTAGGACCTTCAGGAGTTTCGATAGGACACATACGGCCATAATGGGTATAATGAACGTCACGTACTTCGAAGGATGCACGGTCTCTTGACAAACCACCGGGACCTAAAGCCGACAAACGACGCTTGTGAGTAAGCTCGGAAAGTGGGTTTGTTTGGTCCATAAACTGTGATAACGGTGAAGAACCGAAAAATTCTTTAATAGCAGCCACTACAGGACGGATGTTAATAAGGAACTGAGGTGTGATGTTTTCAGCATCCTGTGACTGAAGAGTCATTTTTTCACGAACAACTCTTTCCATACGGGAAATACCTATACGGAATTGGTTTTGTAAAAGCTCACCAACAGAGCGAATACGACGGTTGCCCAAATGGTCGATATCATCAACCGAGCCAACATTATGCGGAAGACCTAAGAAATAGCTGATTGATGCAAAAATATCATCAAGGCAGATGCTCTTAGGGATAAGGTCATCAGCGCAATCAAGGATAGCTTGCTTCAAATCTTCTTTTTCGGGGTTAGCTTCAATCAAGCTTGTTAATACATTAAATGAAACCTTTTCGTTAATGCCAAGCTCATCAAGCTCTGCTAATTCTTCATCGGTAAAATCGGTAAAATCTTTAAGATTAACCATACCGTTTGAAAGCACCTTAACTTCGCTTACCTTACCCTCGTTATCCATAACATTAATATAAACCTGATTTACGCCCTTGGTTTCAATAAGGGTTGCAAGGTCTTTATTAACGGTAGTTTCAGCATCAGCCAAAATTTCACCTGTTAATGGGTCAACTACAGGGCGAGAAAGCACAGCATTTAAAATACGGTTACCAATGCTTAGCTTTTCATTATATTTATATCTGCCCACGCGTGAAATATCGTAACGGTGGGGGTCGAAGAATAATTGCTCAATATAAGTTTGAGCGCCTTCAACAGTTACAGGTTCACTTGGGCGAAGTTTTTTATAAACCTCAATTAAAGCTTCTTCAGTAGACTTTGTATCATCTGCATCCAAGGTTGCAGCCAAACGCTCATCATCACCAAAGAGCTCTCTAATCTGTTCATTGGTAGCAACACCTAAAGAACGAATAAAGGTTGTGATGGGAAGCTTGCGGTTTTTATCAATACGAACATATAAAACATCGTTTACATTAGTTTCATATTCAAGCCAAGCACCACGATTAGGTATAATGGTTGAGGAAAATAATTTTTTACCTGTTTTTTCTTCTATTTTTACGGCATAATAAGCGCCTGGAGAACGAACTAACTGGGATACAACAGCACGCTCAGCACCGTTGATAACGAATGTGCCCGATTCGGTCATAATCGGGAAATCGCCCATTGAAACTTCGCTTTCCTTAATTTCGCCTGTTTCATTGTTTACAAGGCGCGCAGTTACACGCAAGGGAGCTGCATATGTTGCATCACGTGCCTTGCATTCGGTAACATCATACTTCGGTTTTTCGTCAAAACGGTAGTCAACAAAGCTTAATTCCAAGTTTCCGCTATAGTCGGTAATAGCCGCCATATCTCTGAAAACTTCCTTTAAGCCTTCTTCCACAAACCATTTGTACGAATCCTTCTGGATTTCAATAAGATTGGGCATATCAATTACTTCATTGATTTTTGAAAATGTTTTTCTTACATTTTTACCCAACTGCACCGGTTTTACCATTGAAGTTGATTCCATAGGTATTCAATCACTCCTCTGTAAATTTTACGGTATAAACTACCGCAAGAGAGACATAAATAACGGGATTTTGCTTACTTTTAAAACCGCCTTAAAATAACCAAAAAGCGATATTTTCGCATAATACACCATTATCATTAGTAATTTAGTATTATATACCAAAAAAAAACAATAGTCAAGCACTTTTTTAAAATTTTTTGTAATTTTTTAAGATTAACTTCTTTTAACATATTAATTGTTAACAACAAGGCAAAACATTAGGGAGCCTGACGGCTCCCTAATGTTATTTTTATTTTGTTTTCTTTTTAACAGCTTTCGACCAATCTGAATAGTATTTCTTGCCATTTACTGTCTTATAGGTACAAACTCTTACGTAGTAAGTTTTTTTCGCTTTAAGTTGCTTAATAGTAGCCGATGTTGTCTTATAACTCTTAATAGTTTTTGTCTTTGCAGATTTAAACTTGCTTGATGTCGAATACTGGATTTTATAACCCGTTACCTGCTTAGACTGTTTCTTAATCTTAACCTTAAGGCTTTTCTTAGCAGCAGTCACCTTAGACACACTTGTCTTTTTGGGAAGAATTTCAAAATAAAGTGTTTTGCTACCTGAATATTTGCCCTTGAAAGAAATTGTTACCTTATATTTGCCAACATTCTTACGACCACTTGCATACTTTACAGTATAGTCAGTATCTTTCTTTAATTTATTTCCGTTAGAATCCTTAACCGTTACTGTAGGCTTTCGAGTCTTGCCGTTATAAGTATACTCATCCTCAGAAATTTTTACCGATTTTATCTTTTTAATTGTAGTTGTAGTAGATTTGCCGCATACACTACATTTTTTAACGATCTTGCCATCTTTCTTTAAGGTGGCGGCGGTTGTTGTGGTTTTATAACTATGACTTGACTTATTGTAACAAGCATCATAATACCACTTAGCATTTTTTAAATTATCATTGTAGTTGTTAAATGAAATTCCGGATTTTTGAGATTGGCTTCCCAAAAAGTAAACTGTAGTTAATTTTCCGCAACCACCAAATGCAGAATCCTGAATCCATTTAAGTGTTTTAGGCAATGTAATACTTTTTAGATTTGAACATCCTGAGAAAGCTTGATGGCCTACCTGTTCAACACCGTTTTGAATCACTACACTTTCAAGACTTGTACAGTTTTTAAAAGTATACCAATTTAAAACTTCAATATTAGACGGAATAACAATATTAGTTGCTAATTTACCATTAATATAAAGGTTTTTGGCATATTCTAAAGGATTTTGACCGTAATAACCGTTAAAATCAATCTTACACCATGCACCGAGATCTGTTATATTAACCCTTTTAAGCCCTGTACAATTATAAAATGCATAATCTTCAATTTTCTTAACTGTACTTGGGATAGAAATGCTTTCTATGTATTGGCAATCATTAAACGCGTGGCTACCTATTTTTGTGGCTTTGGTTATTACAACTTCCTTTAATGTTTCAGGTATTCCGTTATAAAAAATGTAGTTAAAGCTTCCGCTAAGTGAACCGTCTATATCATTACCTACAAATGGCAGTGTTATTTTTTTGATACTATAACATCCCGAAAATACATATTCACCCATATTTTTAACACTGTTAGGTATTGTGATTTCAGTAATAGATGCACAATTTCTAAACGCTTCTCTATCTATACTTTCAACGCCGTTTTTAATAGTAACATTCTTAAGCTTATAGCAATCAAAAAACGCCCATTCGCCTATACTTTTAACAGTAGAAGGAATCGTTATATTCTCTATATTGCCACAATCTTCAAACGCCGATTTGGCAATATTAGTATCTTTGGTTATTACAACAGTTTTTAGGGATGCAGGAACATATTCATCATTATCCCACTCGCTTGAGCCACCAAAGATATATGAAAAATGATCATACGAAAAATATTCATCATTCTCAGGGTTTAAGGATTCGCCTACAAATGGCAATGTCATACTTTCAAGCGCAGTACAACCATCAAATGCATACATACCTATTTTTTCAACGCTATCAGGTACTTTTACGTTTTTAAGACTTGTGCAGTCTTCAAAAGCACTCCAAGCTATTGAAGTTGTTCCTGACTTAATTTGATACAAACCACTTATAGATTCTTCGGCTTTAATCAAATTCGTACCTATGTATAGTACTCCATTATCCCAGTTATTAGAATTTTTATAAAAAGCGGTATCGCTAAAAACGCCTGAACTTATACTCAAAGGTGTGCTTGGAAGAACTATTCGCCTAATATTTTCGCAACCCATAAAAGCATAAGCGCCAATACTTTCAATGTTTTCACCTATAGTTATAGATTCAATTAAATCACAGCCATCAAATGCTCCTGCTAAAATATGTTTAACCTTAAAAGGTCCGCCCAAATGAGTTGGTACGGTTACATTTCCCACTATATCTGTACTACAATCTGTTATGGTAGCGTATGTAACACCGCTATCATCTGCTTCCAAGGTAAATTTGTAATATCCTTCAGTATATTCTTCAGCCGAAGCAGTTAATGTTACTGCCGAAAAAACCGAAAGCAGTACTACTATAGACAAAAAAATTGATAAAAATTTTTTCATTTTAAGCTCTCCTGTATTCTTTTTTAGTTGAGTTATAATTAAAGAACTCTGCGAATAGCAAAGTCTTTATTTTATTCTTCTGGCATTTCCCAGTTGTGCCATACAGCCTGAACATCATCATTTTCTTCAAGCATATCAATAAGCTTTTCCATTTTTACAACTAAATCAGGGTCATCAATAGAAGACATTGTTTGTGGCACATAAGCAACTTCAGCAGATAAGAATTTGTAGCCCTTTTCTTCTAATGCGTCACGAACTGCACCTAAATCGTTAGCTTCGGTAGAAATTTCAAAAATTTCGCCGTCAAACTCAAAATCTTCAGCGCCAGCTTCTAGAGCGTCCTCCATAACGGTATCTTCGTTTAAGCCTTCACCTTCGATAACTATCATACCCTTGCGGTCAAACATAAACATAACCGAGCCCGACTGACCCAAATTACCGCCGCATTTATCAAAATAGTGGCGCATTTCACCTGCGGTACGGTTGCGATTATCGGTAAGGGTTTCTACAACAACTGCCACACCGCAAGGACCGTAGCCTTCGTATATAAGCTCTTCATAGCTTGTGTTGTCACCTTCGCCTGCAGCCTTTTTTATAATTCTTTCAATATTATCGTTAGGCACGTTAGCCGCCTTTGCTTTAGCGATAACATCCTTTAGCTTACTGTTTTCGTTAGGATTTGCGCCGCCTTGCTTTACCACAACAGCAATTTCTCTACCAATTTTGGTAAAAACCTTAGCTTTTGCGGCATCAGTCTTTTCCTTTTTTCTTTTAATATTACTCCATTTGCTATGTCCTGACATAACACCATTTCCTTTCAAAATAAAGAGTTCCTTTTAAATATCACAAAAAGCATTATACTCAAAATTTAGCACTATGTCAATTTTTTTGACTAAAAAAATAAAACGGCTTCTAAATTTTTAGAAACCGTTTTTTGAATGAGTGTTAAATATGTAAAAATAATTTACTCAAGAGTAATTACACGCGTTTTTATTGCTTTTCTGCGAATACCGTCGTCACACAAATGATAAAAGTCGGAATAAGCAATCATTGCGTGAGTATCATCAAGCGCCAAAATATCGCAATTACAGCACGAACCAACCCATTGATGAAAATTAGGGGTTTCTGCAGGATTATTCATTAAATGTGAGCGGTTACCGGGTGTCATAATTTCAACCTTTTCATCCCAACTAAGCCCTGTTTCATCATTGGTAGCACGAACATATATACCGGGTCTGCCGTAAATTGCAACAATAGTGCTACCTAATTTACACATTCTTGGTAAAACGCCGAAATCATCATATCTTACGGGTTTTGACCAAGTCTTGCCGCCGTCGGTTGAACGGGTAATATAACTTGGCGACCAGCAAGCGTCACCTTTTTCAAAACTGTTAGTTCTTATAAGCATAATGATTGAGCCATCATCTGTGAATTCTATATCCGGTTCGCAAAAACCGCCTGCAAGAAAAGCAAACTCATAGTCTTCATTATCGGGTATAAACGGGATATGTGCATGCAAATACCAATTATAGCCAAAGTCGTCCGAAACGAGTAAAAAAGCATTGTCATATGGGCTATAACCACCATTTTTGGGGTTTATACCGTTCCAATACGTTACTGCATAAAGTCGGTTATCGGGGCCTACCTTAATTTTCCCAAGTACTTGCGGCAGCAAGCCTACGGCTTTTTTGGCATTTGGGAACCACTCAAAAACTATTCCCATATTATCCCAATGTAGTTTTGCCCATTCAAGCTTACCCTCGCTCTCGCCCGCTTTAGTTCTGATAAAGGGCCATTCGTATAGATGGTCGAATAATCCATCGGGCAAATCATCTATAAGATACGTACTTAACCTTCTATGGTCGCAAGCGTGGAAATATCCACAAGGGAAAGGCATTTTATTTTTTGATTTGGATTTTTCGTGGAAACCGAGTGCCGGTGAACCGTTAATTGGGCGAACCGGCATTTCAACTTCATCTAAATTAATGATTGCAGGGTCGCGAGTGTAGGTTAAAAGGCGGTCGCCGTTAGGCAATAAAACACCACAATTGTTTTTTATGCTTTCATTTTCCTTTTGCCAGGTTTCACCGTTATCATCGGTAGAATACCACGCTATTGCCGAATCGGTCAATTCGTCCCATTGGTCTTTTTGTGTGTGGAAACTTATAACAACTTTTCCATCTGCATTAAAACGTAGGTTTGGGAACTGATGCGGTCCCCAAGCAACCTCTTCAAAATTAGGACCAATTGCTACAAGTTTTTCTTCGCCTACTTTAATTTTCATTTTAAGACCCCCTGCTTCGATATTAAAACAACAAATTATTCAAGAGTAATTATACGTGTTTTTATAGCTTTTCTGCGAATGCCATCGTCACATAAATGATAAAAATCAGAATATGCAATCATTGCATGAGTATCATCAAGCGCTAAAATATCGCAATTGCAACACGAACCAACCCATTGATGGAAATTAGGCGTTTCTACAGGATTATTCATTAAATGTGAGCGGTTACCGGGTGTCATAATTTCAACCTTTTCATCCCAGCTAAGACCTGTTTCATCATTAGTTGCACGAACGTAAATACCGGGTCTGCCATATATTGAAACAATAGTGCTACCTAATTTACACATTCTTGGCAAAACGCCAAAATCATCGTATCTTACGGGCTTAGACCAATTCTTACCGCCGTCGGTTGAACGAGTGATATAACTCGGTGACCAACTTGCATCACCTTTTTCAAAACTGTTAGTTCTTATAAGCATAATGATTGAGCCATCATCCGCAAATTCTATATCCGGTTCGCAAAAACCACCGGCAAGAAAAGCAAACTCATAATCATTATTATCAGGTATAAAAGGAATATGAGCCTGTAAATGCCAATTGTATCCAAAATCATCCGAAACAAGAAGGAAAGAGTTATAGTAAGGACTATAACCGCCGTTTTTGGGATTTATACCGTTCCAATATGTAATTGCGTAAAGTCGGTTATCGGGCCCTACCTTTATTTTGCCGAGCAATTGGGGCAATAAGCCTACGGCTTTTTTAGAATTTGGGAACCATTCAAAAATCATTCCCATATTATCCCAATGAACTTTTGTCCACTCAAGCTTACCTTCGCTCTCGCCCGCTTTAGTTCTGATAAAGGGCCATTCGTATAGATGGTCGAATAATCCATCGGGCAAATCATCTATAAGGTATGTGCTGTATCTTCTGTGGTCGCAAGCATGAAAATATCCGCAAGGGAAGGGCATTTTATCCTTTGATTTTGATTTTTCGTGAAAACCGAGTGCCGGTGAACCGTTTATTGGGCGAACAGGCATTTCAACTTCATCCAAATCAATTATTGCAGGGTCGCGAGTATAGGTTAAAAGACGGTCGCCGTTGGGCAATAAAACACCACAGTTGTTTTTTATGCTGTCACTCTCTTTTTGCCAGGTTTCACCGTTATCGGTAGTAGAGTACCAAGCAATTGCCGAATCTGTCAATTCATCCCATTGGTCTTTTTTTGTGTGAAAGCTTATAACAACCTTTCCCTCATCATTAAAATACAAGTTCGGGAATTGATGCGGTCCCCAAGCAACCTCTTCAAAATCAGGACCAATTGCTACAAGTTTTTCTTCTCCAACCTTAATTTTCATTCAAAAAACCTCCCATTCCGATATTAAACAAATTATTACAATGCCTTTATTTGTCGCCATTATATAATGGTATTATACCGTTGTCAAGCATTTTTCAAGAAACATAACAAAAAGTTTTTAATGCCTATTTATTTTGTTCAAGCACAAATTCAATAATTCTTTTTATATCTTCTTTTGAAGAGATTTCTCCGCACATTCGCCTTATGCTTGCAGCCCCTTTAAGCCCCGTCATATACCATGCGGTATGCTTACGGGATTCGAGTATTGCCACGCGCTCGTTTTTATATTTTTCCATAAGGCTTACTTGTAAGAGTAGCTCATTAAATTTTTCTTCCAAAGTGGGCGGTGTATACACCTTATTATTAATATAAGCATTTATTTCTTCAAAAACAAACGGGTTGCCCTGCGCGGCGCGCCCCACCATTACATAGTCACAGCCTGTTACTTCATACATATATTTTGCAGACTGCCCATCCACAACATTACCGTTACCCACAACGGGTATTTTTACGGCTTTTTTCACTTCGCGAATAGTAGTATAATCAACATCGCCCGAATACATTTGCTTACGTGTTCTGCCATGCACCGTTATCATTGCCGCTCCCGCCGCTTCTAAACGTTTTGCAAGCTCGGGCGCGTTAACGCTATCTTCATCCCAACCTGTACGCATTTTAACCGTAATCGGTAAATCGACAGCATCCACTACCGCTTTCACTATTTTTTCGGCAAGCAAGGGGTCCTTCATAAGCGCACTACCGCACAAATTACCCGCAACCTTAGGAGCAGGGCACCCCATATTTATATCAATAAAATCGGGTGAAAACTCTACCGCTTTTTTTGCAGCAACAGCCATAGTTTCGCTATCTCTACCAAAAAGCTGACTGGCGCACGGCTTTTCCATATCACTGCAGGTTAAAAGCTCAAATGATTTTTTGTCCCCTAAAGTAATACCTTTAGAGCTTGTAAGCTCGCCCACAGTAAAGCCCGAACCGTGTTTTATACATATTTCTCTCATAGCCCTATCGGCAACACCTGCCATAGGAGCCAAAGCAGCATAACCTTTAATTTCAATATTTCCTATCTTCATATAAGGAATTATACTTAAAATAACGCCCTGTGTCAAACTTTATATTATTTATAACTATTCTAAAAATGTTTTTGCAAAATAAAACGGCGGGAGTTTTTCTCCCGCCTTATGATATATTTATTTACTATCAATCTGCCTTTTAATGTATACTATTTTCTCTATATCCATCGCTTTCAAAACGGAATCTATATCTATTCTTCCGCTTAACAATGCTTCCTTAACATTTAGTTTAACGTCATCAAAATAAAAAGTTATATTAATATATTGACTTTTTTGTGTTGGGAACAAATAAATATACTGCTCATCACGGTAAAACTCTTCTTCAGTATTAACTACATCGTATTTACCGCTGCGTGTCAAATCAACAATATGCATTTCCTTTTTTCTATCAGCAATTGATGATTTTATATACTTGATACCAAATTTATCAAGGTCACTTACCTTAATTTTACCCTTTTCTAACGCTTTGGTTACATCTTCTTTAGTACCATCGGGATAATATACAACAACATTAATCATTGAAGAAAATTCATAAATATATGTGTCATCACGGAAAAATTCCGTAATAACAGCTGCTGTCGTAAAGCCTTCGCTTTCATTGACAATAACCGTTTTATCTGCAATAAGCTTTTTGCTGAATTTAACGCCCCAATTACTTAAGTCATATGGCTTAATTAGCCCCGCTTTTAAAGCCTTAACCGCAGTCCACGTTTTACCATCTTTATCAAGGTATTTTACATAGTCGGCTTTTTCGGTTGAAAAAGTATAACTAAAAAATTTATCCTTATAAAATTCTTGTGTTTTCTTTTTTACATTGCAATCGTAACTTTTTGTTAAATCAAAAACAGATTTTCCCTGATAATCCTTAATATATTTAACGCTAAACTTTTTAAGGTCAGCTAAGCTTACCTTTCCTTTTTCAAAGGCTTCGGTCACACCCATTTTTGTGCCATCGTTAAAATACACTATAATACCATCGTTTTTTCCCGAAACGGTATAATACGCATTATAACTGTCATCCTTATAAAACTGTACAATATTGCCTGTTTTAAGGTGTTTATTGCTTTCATCAACAATTTTCTTTATTCCTTTTTTAGTCTTTGTTGATGAGCTTGTGTTTGTCACTTTGCTTTGTGAAGAACTTGTTTTATCTTTTTGTTTGATAGTATCAGAACTCGTTTTGTCGTTTTGTTTAATAGTATCCGAGTTTGGTTTTGCCTGTGATTCTTCCACATTCGAATTTGTTTGCTCATTCAATTGCGGATTTTGTGAAGCTTCAGTGCTTGTAATAATTGACGAATCTAAATCGGTTTCGTCAATTTTCGCACAACCTACAAAAGATATCACAAATGCTAACACCAAAATAATCGCCAATATTTTTTTCATAATTCACACCTCTTTCTTTATGCTTAAATTATACTATATATTCATTACGATGTCAATTTTTTTGTAAATAAATGGGGTGTTTTTATTGCTTTTTATTTTCCTGTATGCTACAATACAAAAAAACGCTGAAAGGCTGTGATTTTATGAAAAAATTTGAGACTTTTAACATCGAATCCACCAACGAAACAGAAATTGCAAGGCTTCGCGCAAACTATAAGGGCTTACACGAAGGTTTTTTGCAAAAGGAAGCTGATGAGCTTCGTGCGAAAATCTTAAATTCTCCTAATACCGAAGACCTTTACGAGATAAAGGGCACCAAATACTATGTTTCGGCAGAGGGCGATGATAATAACGATGGTAAAACCCCAAATACTGCCATAAAATCATTAGATGCTATTGAAAAGCTTCCTTTAAAGGAAGGCGATGCCGTACTATTTAAACGCGGTGATATTTTCCGCTTTGCGCGCACAATAGAAACCGTTGACGGCGTTATCTACGGCTCTTACGGCGATGGTATGAAGCCTAAGATTTACGGCTCACCCGAAAACTACGCCCAGAACGACACTTGGAAAGAAGTAAGACCTAATATTTGGAAAATTGATTTTGACTATAAGTATGCAAGCGGTTGTACCATTGACTTTGGTAAAATACAGGGTGTTCAAAAGTGGCAAACACAGCTTGACGGTATGAGCGAAAACGGCGACTATTACCACGATTTAGATGGTAAGGTTTTCTATTTATACTGTGATGAAGGCAAGCCTAATGAAGTATATATGGATATTGAAATTATGCCTACTGAAAAGCTTTTCTTCTCAAGGGGTTCAAAGGATAATGTAATAGATAACCTTTGCCTAAAGTACACCGCCTCCTTTGCTATTCACTGTGCAGATGCTAAAGGCAGTATGGCGGTTACCAACTGCGAAATAGGCTTTGTTGGCGGTCTTTGGGAAGGCGGCAGCCGACCGGGTACTCGCGTACGCTATGGTAATGCTATTGAATTTTGGGCAGGTTTACCCGGTGTAGTTATTGAAAACATTACCCTTAAAAACAACTGGATTTATCAGACCTACGATTCAGCAGTGACCTGGCAAGGTAATCAGGACGATACCGTTTGGAAAAATATTTCTTTTAACGAAAATCTTTTCGAATATAATAATGCCGATATAGAATTTTTCGGTCGTGACGGTGCACCCCTTATAAACTTCCGTATAGAAAACAACATTATGCGTTTTACAAGTATGGGTTGGGGCACCAGAACAAATGATGGTGGTATTCGCGGTATTGAAGGCTGTGTTCGTGCAGTTACTACGAGAGTGCTACCAAATGTTTACTATGCTATGGACATTAAGGATGTTTATTTTATAAATAATAAAATGGACTGCCCTGCACGACAAACTATTAACTGGAACATTAACGCCGAACAGAAAAAGCATGTTCACGCTTCAGGCACCGAGCTTTATATTAAATCGGCATACCGCACCTTAGAGCAATGCTTACAAGGTCTTCAGGATAACTGGGATATAGAAAAATACGATCAAAGAATGGCAACAAATGAGCAAGAGTTAATAGAAATGTTCCCACGTTTTGAAAAAGGTGCTAAGATTTATTGGGAAGACTAGCGCGAAAGGAATAGGTATTATGAAAAGCGAAGCAATAAAAAATTTAGATTTTTCAACCGACCCTGCCATTGCAAAAAAACGCGCTAACAGTTATGACACGGCAGTTGGCTTTTTTGAACAGGAAGCCGACAAAAAGCGCGAGCAAATACTTAACACCCCTAATACCGAAGAGTTTTACGCAATAACAGGTACTAAGTACTATGTTTCGGTAGATGGCGACGACAATAACGACGGACTTTCCCCAAAAAGCCCAATTAAATCACTTGACAAAATTGAAGCGCTTGAACTCTGCTACGGCGATGCCATACTTTTCAAGCGTGGCGATACCTTCCGTTTTGGACGCACTTTAACTGCTGTAAGCGGTGTAACCTACGGTTCTTTCGGCGTTGGTCCTAAGCCTAAGATTTACGGTTCACCCGAAAACTATGCTGAAAATAATACCTGGCAAGAAGTAAAACCTAATATCTGGAAAATCGATTTTCCGTATCCTAACGCTTGCGGATGTGTTATAGACCATAGCCGCATTGTAGGTGTTTTAAAGCTTGCTACCGAAAAAATGCGTGAAAACGGCGACTACTTCCACGATGTTGAAAACAAGGTTTTCTACCTTTACTGTGACCAAGGCAAACCAAACGAAGTATTAACCGATATTGAGATTATGCCTTCATTTACACTACTCCACGGTCCTAAAGGCAGCAAAGACCTGATTATTGATAACCTTTGTCTAAAATATACCGCCGCTTTTGCTTTTTCGACTTCACTTTTTAAAGGTAATCTTCAGTTCACTAACTGTGAATCAGGCTTTGTAGGCGGTAAGTGGGTTCGTGGAATAGGCGGTAACCGCTACGGCAACGCTGTAGAATTTTGGCTTGGTGCCGAAGATGTTAAGATTGAAAACAACTGGTTCTACCAAACCTATGACTCGGCAGTAAGTTGGCAAGGCAATTTATCAGGATTTGCTTACAATAACATTAGCTTTTCAAAAAACCTTTTTGAATATAATAACTGCGATATTGAATTCTTTAGCCGCGGCGGTCCTGTTCATAACTTTGTTATGGCAGATAACATAATGCGCTTTACAAGTATGGGTTGGGGTAGCCGTACCTTTGACGGCGGTTATCGTGGTATTGAAGGCTGTATACGTGCTTGTACCGACAACCGACAAGAGCCAATGGACGTTAAGGAAAATTACTTTACTAATAATATCCTTGACTGCCCTGCAAGGCAAACTATTAACTGGAACATTATTCCACACCAACGTGAAGAGATACACGCTTCAGGAACTAAGCTATATATTAAAGGTAAATACCGCACCCTTATTCCCTGTTTACAGGGTCTTCAATATGACTTGGAAACCGAAGCACATGACCGCAGGTTTGCTTGCAACTATGAAGAGCTTGTAAAAGAGTTCCCCCGCTTTGAAGAAGGCGCAGATATTTATTGGGAAGATTAGCCTGAAAGGACTACATAATATGAAAAACGAAACTATTAAAAACTTGGATTTTTCGACCGACCCCGCTATTGCTAAAAAACGCGCTAACAGTTATGACGTAGCAGTTGGCTTTTTTGAAAAAGAGGCTGACGAAATGCGCGAAAAAATACTTAATACCCCTAATACCGAAGAAATTTATGAAATAAAGGGTACTAAGTACTATGTTTCGGTAAGCGGTGACGATAATAATGACGGCCTTACCCCCGAAACTGCTATTGCATCACTCGAGCGTATTAACGCGCTTGAGTTAAACAAAGGAGATGCAATTTTATTTAAGCGCGGTGACATTTTCCGTTTTGGCGATAGTTTGAAGGTTCAAAACGGTGTTACTTACGGTTCTTTTGGCGTTGGGTCTAAGCCTAAAATTTACGGCTCACCCGAAAACTATGCCGAAAATGACACTTGGCAAGAAGTAGCCCCTAATGTTTGGAAAATTGATTTTAGTTTTCCCTGTGTTTGCGGCTGCGTTATAGACCATAGCCGTATTGTAGGCGTTTTAAAGCTTTACACAATAGACAACCTTAAAGAAAACGGTGACTATTGGCACGACGTAGAAAACAATGTTTTCTATCTTTATTTAGATGAAGGCAAGCCAAATGAAGTATTAACTGATATTGAAATAATGCCAACTCTCTCACTTTTAAAAAGTGAGCACGGTGAAGATTTGGTTATTGATAACCTTTGCTTAAAATACGCTGCAGGCTTTGGCTTTTCGGCGGTACTTTTTAAAAGTAATATTATGCTTACCAACTGCGAGTTTGGTTTCTTAGGCGGACTTTGGGTAGGCGGTAAAATTGACTACTACCGTTTTGGCAACGCTGTAGAATTTTGGATTGGCGCCAAGGATGTTAAAATCGATAATAACTGGTTCTACCAGACCTATGACTCGGCACTTACCTGGCAGGGTAATCAAACCAACAGCGTTTATAAAAACATATATTATACAAATAACCTTTTTGAATACAATAACTGCGATATTGAGTTCTTTAGCCCCACTAACCCCGATGCTCCGCTTGAAAATTATGTAATGGCTAATAATATTATGCGCTTTACCAGTATGGGTTGGGGCACTCGCACTTTCGACGGTGCTATTCGCGGTATCGAAGGTTGTATTCGTGCTTCTACTGACGGTAAAAGAGCTACTTGGCAGATTAAAGACACCTACTTTACTAATAATATTTTGGACTGTCCTGCCCGCCAGACTATTAACTGGAATATTATCCCCGAGCAAAGAGAAGGCATTCACGCTTCGGGCACAAAGCTTTATATTAAAGGTAAATACCGCACTCTTATTCCCTGTTTGCAGGGTCTTCAAACCGATATCAAGAAACAACCCCATGACTACCGTTTTGCTTGCAACTATGAAGAGCTTGTAGAAATGTTCCCACTTTTTGAAGAAGGCGCAGATATTTATTGGGAAGATTAATACGCTTATAAACTTTATTCTAAGGATGTGTTTAATATCAAAGGAAACGCTTTAGCTGCTATACTCGGTTTACTTTTGTCCTTTTTGCTTATTGGGTGTTCTTCTTCACTAAAGCTACCCAAACGAACAGAAGCTTTACCCCAAAATATAGATACTTCTACCGATGCTTCGGTTGCAAAGCTGCGCGCAAACAGTGGCTTTTTGGTTGAAGGCTACTGCGAAAAAGAAGCGGATGAGCGGCGCGCCGAAATACTAAACACCCCTAACACAGAAGAGCTTTACGAAATAAAAGGCACCAAGTATTACATATCACAAAGCGGGGACGACCGCAATGATGGTCTAACCCCCGAAACGCCCATTAAGACTATGGTTCGTTTAATGGAGCTTTACATTGTTGAAGGCGATGCCGTTTTGTTTAATCGCGGTGACACCTTCCGCTTAGGACACTCTTTAAGCACACATAACGGCGTAACCTACGGTGCTTATGGTAAAGGCTCCAAGCCTAAAATTTACGGCTCGCTTGAAAACTATGCTAAAAGTGATAAATGGGATGCCGTAAGCGAAAATATATGGAAAACACCCCTTGATTACGATGAAGCTTGCGGTCTTGTTATAAACCACAGCGAAATTATCGGTGTTAAAAAGACAGGCAGTATAAAAAAGCTTAAAAATAATGGCGACTACCTACACGACACCAAGGCAGGTATATTCTATCTATATTGTGACAAAGGCAATCCAAAGGATAGCTATTACGATATTGAAATTATGCCCAGTGTAAACATTATTTCGGCAGAGGTTGGCAACCGTATGGTTACTATCGACAACCTTTGTATTAAATATTCAGCAGGCTTTGGCATACATTCCGTTGGCGCTTATGACTTTACTGTAACAAACTGTGAATTTGGCTTTTTGGGCGGTAGGTACACCTCTAACAACAGGCTTCGCTACGGTAACGCCGTAGAATTTTGGAATGGTGGCATTGATATTAAGGTAGAAAACAACTGGTTCTACCAAACCTACGACTCGGCACTTACTTGGCAAGGCGATAGCGATAACGAATATTTGAATATATCCTTTTCGGGTAATTTATTTGAGTACAATAACGCCGATATCGAGTTTTTTAGCAAAGAAACCGCCCCACTTGAAAACTTTACTATAAAAGACAACCTTATGCGATTTACAAGTATGGGCTGGGGTACTCGAAAAAATGACGGCGGCATTCGTGGGATTGAAGGTTGTGTTCGCGGCGTTACAGGTTCGCACCCCAAAAACCCTTCTATGACAGTTAAAAACGTTCAATTTATAAACAACACTATTGATTGTCCCGCAAGGCAAATAATAAATTGGAGCTGGGAGCCCGAGCACAAAAGCGAAATCCACACAAAAGGCACAAGGCTTTATATAAAAGACAGTTACCGCACAAAGAGAAACTGCTTACAAGGACTACAAACCAAAAAAGGTCAGTCCTACTATAAAAGCTCTTCCACCGACCTTGAAAGCCTAAAAACCGATTTTGAAATTTTCGAAACAGGCGCCCAGATTTATTGGTACAAATAAAAATAAACCTTTCTTTTGAAAGGTTTATTTTTTTATTATGGTTGTTACAAGCAAATATATCCCCATAATATAAAGTGAAATGTTAATTTTACCCCTTAATGTA
>JAZSCF010000018.1:0-11661 GCA_045602785.1 Acutalibacteraceae bacterium | reverse complement strand
TGATAAAAATGCACTGCAAAATATGCAAGGCATATAACGAACACCAAAAGGGATACTGACAAAACAATTCTTGAAATGATTTTCTTTGTCTTGTTTATAATAACGCACCCCCGCGAAGCATAGTGTCCCAATTAATAAAATTATACTACACTAAATTTCATTTGTCAACTTGTATTATTCGAAAAATGGGTGTATAATATAAAAAAATTAAAAAAAGGTATTAATTGTGGAAATGGAATTATGGAAATACTTAAAAAACACCAATAAGCCTATTGTTCTATACGGTATGGGCAACGGTGCGGATAAAATAATATCCGTTTTAGAAGACTTTGGTATAGAATATAAAGGCGTATTCGCAAGTGACGGTTTTGTAAGAAATAAGCTTTTTCACGGCTTTAAAATTTCAAGCTATAGCGAATTAAAGGAAAAATTTGGGCAAATGATTGTACTTCTTTGCTTTGGCAGCAGCTTGCCGGATGTAATAGACAACATAAAAAGAATCGCAAGTGAGCAAGAACTTTACGCACCCGAAGTACCTGTAATCGGCGGTGGATTATTCACAGAAGAATATTATAAAACCAACAAGGCGGATTTCGATTTTGTTTATTCCCGTCTTGCTGATGATATATCTAAAAAAACATTCGAAAATATTATAAATTATAAATTAAGCGGAAAAATTGATTACCTGTTAGAATGTGAAGTAGAAGCAGATGAGCCTTATAACACTTTTTTAAATCTAAAACACGAAACCTTTTTAGATTTAGGCGCATATAACGGTGATACCGCTTTAGACTTTGCAGCCCACTGCCCCGATTATAAAAGCATTTTCGCTGTTGAGCCCGATATTAAAACCTTTAGAAAACTGCAAGCAAATACAAAACCACTTAATAATATAAACCTTATAAACGCTTGCGTTTCCGATTCTTGCGGTTATTTACCGTTTGATATGCGTTCTGGTAGAAATTCGGCTTTGTCCCCTGACGGAACATTGTTTGAGAGCATAAACGTAGACTCTTTGGATACAAATTTTTCATATATTAAAATGGATGTTGAGGGCGAGGAAGTAAATGCTATAAACGGCGCTCGTGATACTATACTTAAACATAAGCCTAAAATGCTAATATCCGCATATCACCGCACAGATGACCTAATAAAAATACCCCAAACGGTTTTAGGTATCAGGGATGACTACAAAATATATATGCGCCATTTTAAATACCTACCCGCTTGGGATACTAACTTTTATTTTATTTAGTTTTATCTATTTCTATTTGCCTTCGCAAGTTCTCTAAGGAGGCAAATTTTATTTCTTCACGTAAAAATTCTTTCAAGGTAACTTTAACATTTTTACCATATAAATCACCCGAAAAGTTTTTAACATAAGTTTCGCTTATTATCCGTTCACTTTTAAAGGTTGGTCTAATACCTATATTAGTAATACCGTCATAAACTTTGTCGTTTACAGTAACTTCGGTTTTATAAACGCCAAATTTAACCTTAACCAAGTTTTCGGGGTAATACTGATTAAGGGTTGGGAAACCTATTGTGCGGCCACGCGAATCACCGTGCTCAACCGTAGCCGAGAATGAAAACGGTTCGAATAATAGACTGTTGGCCTTATCTATTTCACCATTTTTAAGCAAATTTCTAATATATGTAGAAGATACAGCCATACCATCAACATCAATTTCATCACATATACGGCATTCTATTCCAAAATTTTTGCAGTATTCCTTTAATAATGCTGTATCACCTTCCCCGTTTTTACCAAAGTGGTAATTAAAACCGCAAGAGATAAGCGATGGATTATATTCTGCTACTAAATAATCTAAAAAGTCCTTAGGTGCAGTATCCTTAACATTTAAAAAATCCAAAGCCACAACATTGCAAAAGCCCATTTTTTTAAGTGCCTTAACCTTGGCTTCATAATCCATTATAAGTTCATCTTGATTAGTAAAATACATTTTAGGCGGTTTTAAAAAAGTGACCGCCATTTTTTTGTATCCATCCCCAATAGATAAAACGCTGCGGTGCGCAATATGAATGCCGTCAAATGTGCCTAAAGCTATTGCCGTTTTCATTTTGCCACCGCCTTGTAATTATTTATTATGCATTTAATATTAAGCTGATTTTTTTCTAAATCAGCAACGCCTATGCCTAAAAAGATATCGCCATATTTCACTCTCAAAAGTTCGTTTTCGAAAAAATCACCAATATGCAAGCGCTCAAATGATAGCTGACCACCATTACAAAAACGAATTGCCTGCTTTTCGGTAACCTTACATTCGCGAAGATTTAACACGGCATTTTCTTCCGAAACTATTTTTTCCTTGATGTTTTGCTCATCGAGATCTTCTAAATAGGTACATTCGCTTATTTTAAAGCCGCAAGTTTCGGTGCGTTCTAATGCAGTAAGCGTAGCGCCACAGCCTAAATATTCACCTATATCATGCGCTAAAGAGCGAATATATGTACCCTTGGATACCGAAACATCTACTGTAAAACAATTGTCGTTATCCAATTCCTTAAGCATATCAATGCTAAAAATTTCTACTTCCCTTTCGGGAATATCTACCGTTTTGCCAAGGCGCGCCAAATCGTAAAGCCGTACACCATCTTTTTTTAAAGCGCTGTACATAGGTGGCTTTTGTTTGATTTTACCCTTAAAATGTTCCAAAGCGTCATTTAAGCTTTCCTTTGAAACATTTACTTCACATTCCGACAAAACAGTGCCTGTAATATCATCTGTATCGGTAGTAATTCCAAGCTTAATTTCAGCAGTATAGCGCTTGTTAGCATCAAGCAAAATACCGCTAAGAGCGGTTGCTTTACCCAAAAAAACAGGCAAAACACCCGTAGCCATAGGGTCCAAAGTACCCGTATGCCCTACTCTTTTTTCACTTGCTATTCGTTTGACGCGTGAAACCGCCGAAAAAGAAGTAATACCTTTTGGCTTTCTAAGGAGTAAAAAACCTTGCATTTTATTCCTCCATAGCTTCCTTTACGGCTTTAAGAATCATTTCCTTAACCTCTGCTAAAGTACCGCTTACAGAAGCACCTGCCGCGCCCTTATGGCCGCCGCCACCCAATTTTTTACAAATAGCACTTGCATCAAGTGGGTCATAGGTGCGTACCGAAACCTTGAATTTATTATCATCGGTTTGTTTGATTGTAACGCCTGCCTTCACACCTTCCACACTGCGGGATATAACTGCTATTCCCTCTAGTTCAGTACCGCTGCAACCTGTACATTCCTGCATTTTATCAGTAACTGTAAGTATCATACACTTATCGTCGAAATGATACTCTGCAGTTTCTAAAACCTGTTTTTCAAGTTCTAAAAGTTTTTTAGACTTCGTATCAAACATAAGGCGATTAATTTCACTTGCATTTATGTTATATTCATAAAGCATTGCCGCAATAATATGGGTCTTAGCGGTAACTGTTGCGTATTTGAAGCAACCTGTATCGGTAACCAAGCCTGTATAAAGCGCCTTTGCGGTAACATCGTTAATATTAACCCTCATTAACGACAATAACTCGAAAATAATTTCTGTAGTAGCCGCGGCAGTAGCATCTAAATAAAGATTTTCTGCATACTGTGAATTAGAAATATGATGGTCGATATTAAGATTTACAATGTCGCCAAATTCTTCTTTGAGGTCACCTAAAAGGGTTTTATCAGCAACATCAACCGCAACAACAGTAGCACCATCGCGTTTTACGTGGTCGGTACCGTGAACAAAATAATCATATTTTTTCGGTATAACATCGGCACATAAAACACTTGCACTCTTTCCAATTTCTTTAAGACCGTAATAAAGAGCAAAAGCTGAGCCTAAGGTATCACCATCGGGTGAAGCATGAGTTAAAATAATATAATTATCATGCTTTTTTAAATACCTTGCACACTGTTTTAAAGTAAGCAATGTGCAACCGGTATCAGTTTTCTTTTTCATCTTCGTTATCTCCGTTAAAAGAATCGATAATTTTAGATATATTAGCGCTGTGTTCTATAGAATCATCCGCAACAAAGCGAAGCTCGGGCACCTTTCTAAGCTTTAGTCTTGAACCTAATTCGCGTCTTAAAAAACCGGATGCGTTTTTAAGCGCTTTAACCGAGCTAACGGTAGCTTCATACCCCTCAATAGCACTAACATAAATTGTAGCATACGAAAGGTCGCCCGAAACGTCAACCTTAACAATGCTTAAAAGCTTGCTGACTCTCGGGTCTTTAACCTCGCGCAAAAGCTCTGACAAAGCTATTCTTACATCAGATGTTATACGGTTTATTCTAAATCCTGCCATTAATCTCTGTATTCCTCCATAATAAAGGCTTCAAATACGTCGCCTTCCTTAATGTCAGCAAATTTTTCAAGACTGATACCGCATTCATAGCCTTGAGCCACTTCTTTAACGTCATCTTTGAAACGACGAAGCGAATCAATCTTATCTTCACAAATAACAATACCGTCACGAACAACGCGGATTTCGCAAGCGCGTGTAACCTTACCGTTTGTAACATAACAACCTGCAACAGTACCAACAGAAGAAATTTTATATACGCTACGAACTTCAACAGTACCTAATTGATTTTCGCGGTACTTAGGTGCTAACATACCCTTCATAGCAGCTTCAATTTCCTCAATACAGTCGTAAATAATGCGGTACATACGCATATCTACACCGTCACGCTCTGCCATAGCTTTAGCAACAGAATCGGGGCGTACGTTAAATCCAACAATAATTGCACCCGAAGCCTTAGCTAAGGTAACGTCAGATTCATTAACTGCACCAACACCACCGTGAACAATGCTAACGCGAACTTCTTCGTTAGAAAGCTTTACAAGGCTTTCCTTAACTGCTTCAACAGAGCCCTGTACGTCGGCCTTAACAATAATGTTAAGCTCTTTAAGATTGCCTTCTGAAAGGTTTTCAAATAGGTTATCAAGAGTAACCTTTTGCTTAGCGTTGTTAAGCTCATCCTTAGCCTTTTGCTTTCTTTGTTCAACAAGCTGGCGAGCAAGTCTTTCATCAGATACAGCATCGAATACATCGCCTGCATTAGGAGTTTCGGCAAGACCTGTAATTTCAACTGGCACAGATGGACCTGCAGTCTTTAATACCTTACCGTTTTCATCACTCATAACGCGAACACGACCAACCGAGGTACCTGCAACGATAATATCACCCGACTTTAGTGTACCGTTTTGAACTAGAAGTGATGCCACAGGACCGCGACCCTTATCAAGACGTGCTTCAATAACAATACCCTTAGCGCGTCTGTCGGGGTTAGCCTTTAATTCTTGCATTTCGGCAACAAGTAATACGTTTTCAAGAAGATTATCAATACCGTCATGAGTTTTAGCTGAAACAGGCACGCAAATAACATCGCCGCCCCATTCTTCAGGTACTAAACCATGCTCGGTGAGTTGTTGTAAAATACGGTCGGGATTAGCTTCAGGTTTATCCATTTTATTGATAGCTACAATAATCTGAACTTCAGCTGCTTTTGCGTGGCTTATAGCTTCAATAGTTTGTGGCATAATACCGTCATCTGCTGCAACAACCAATATTGCAATATCAGTAGCCATCGCACCGCGTTGACGCATAGAAGTAAACGCAGCGTGACCGGGAGTATCAAGGAAAGTAATATCGTTACCGTTGCAATTTACTCTATATGCACCGATGTGCTGAGTAATACCACCTGCTTCAGTATCGGTAACTGCAGTATTACGGATAGCATCAAGTAACGAAGTTTTACCATGGTCAACGTGACCCATAACAACTACAACAGGACTTCTTGGCTTCAAGTTTTCACTTGTATCCTCAGTATCATCCATAATTTGTTCTTCAATTGTAACAACTACTGCGCGCTCAATCTTGGCACCCATTTCGGTTACAACGATTTCAGCGGTATCATAGTCGATTACCTGATTTACAGCCGCCATCATACCAAGCTTCATAAGTTCCTTAATAACTTCTGCGGCGGTCTTCTTCATAGCAGCGGCTAATTCGCCAACTGTGATTTCATCGCCAACGGTAACTGTAATAGGAGTCTTTTTAATGCGTTCAAGCTGAAGTCTGCGCATTTTATCAGCCTCAGTTTCACGCTTACTGCCTTGTGGGCGGCGGTAATCCTGAGATTTTTGTTTAATCTTCTGCTTACGGGAGAAGTTATCCTTCATTGAGTTAGCAGGAGCAATATTTTCATATTTTTCGTTATATTTATCAATGTTGATATTAGAAGTACGGGTATCAACGTGGCGGATTTCAGCAGGTCCGCGTTTAGGAGCCTCACCTGCAACCTTATCCTTCTTTTTAGAAACAAAGGGTTGTGGGTCAGAAGGCTTGTGCTCTTTCTTAACTTCTTCCTTCTTAGGTGCTGCTTTAGGCTCTTCTTTCTTTGTAGCAGACTTAATCTCTTCCTTCTTAGGTGCAGGTTTGCTTTCTTCCTTCTTTGGAGCTTTCTTTGGTTCTTCTTTAGTTACTTGAACCTTAGGAGCACCTTCAATTTTACCTATTTTCTTAGGCTCTTCCTTTTTCTCTTCTTTAGGAGTTTCGACAACCTTTTTAGGCTCAGGCTTTTCTTCCTTTTTAGGAGCTTCGCCGTTTTGTGCGGCAGCAGCAGCCTTTAATTGCTCTAAAATAGCCATTTGCTCTAATAACTTTTTATTCTTTTCTTCTTCACGCGCTTTTTTAGCCTTCTCGCGAGATTCAGCGCCTGTTTCAAAATAAGCCTTAAAGCTTTTTACCTGATTATTTTTGGTAATAGCATCAAAGAAAAGCCCAATTTCTGCTTCGTTTAAGGTATTGCTTGACTTCTTTTCAGTACCTGTAATTTCGGTAATTAAAGCCACTGCTTCCTTAGAGCTTATACCAAAGTCTTTAGCAAGGTCGCTTATTTTGTATTTATTGGTCATTGGCATTACTGTTAGCCTCCTGATTATTAAATATTGCATCGGCGAAACCGTTATC
This sequence comes from Acutalibacteraceae bacterium, assembly GCA_045602785.1. Lineage (GTDB taxonomy): Bacteria > Bacillota > Clostridia > Oscillospirales > Acutalibacteraceae > UBA737. The sequence goes on along the minus strand of JAZSCF010000018.1, from coordinate 4,683 downwards.
ATTAACGGAAATAACGCCACATTTTCTACCTACCGCGGTAGACAAGTTTTCAACTGTTACATCTAATGTAAGTAACCTAATATTTTGTTTGTTAGCGTAAAATAAAATTTCCTTTTTGCTTTTTTCTGATAAATCGCTTGCAGTTACTATAAGCTTTGAGCGATTTTTCTTTAAAGCTTCAATAGTTTTTTGCATACCGTATTCAAGCTTTAAAGCCTTTGAAGCAAAACCTAAAAGTGTAAGGGTTTTATTTATTTGCATCAGCTAATTCCTTAGCTAATTTTTCATAAATTTCACTGCTTACTTCAAGAGAAAATGCGCGAGACAATGCACCTGATTTTTGTGCCTTTTTAAGACATTCTTCACTCTTGCAGATGTAAGCACCCCTACCATTAAGCTTACCTGTTAAGTCAAGCTTAATTTCATTTTCGGGAGTTTTAACTACTCTTATAAGTTCTTTTTTAGGTTTCATTTCGCGACATGCAGTACACATTCGCATAGGAATTTTTTTTACACTCATAACAAAATCTCACTTAAATATAATTATTCGCCAAAAAATCCGCTTTCGGGATGAATATCAATCTTCCACCCGGTAAGCTTAGCAGCAAGGCGTACATTTTGACCCTTATTACCAATAGCAAGGGATAACTGCTCTTCGGGAACGCTAGCTTTACAAACCTTAGGCTCTTCGGATTCAATTTCAACCTTGGCTACTCTTGCAGGAGATAAAGCTTCTGCAACGAATAAGGTTGGGTCTTCACTGTATTTTACAATATCAATTTTTTCGCCTGCAAGCTCGTTTACGATGTTGTTTACGCGCTCGCCCTTAGGACCGATACAAGCACCTACTGCATCAACCTCAGGGTCGGGTGAGTAAACCGCAATCTTTGTTCTTGAGCCTGCTTGACGGGAAACCGCCTTAATTTCAATAGTACCGTCAAAAATTTCGGGGACTTCTTTTTCAAATAAACGCTTAACAAGACCAGGATGTGTACGGGATAACATAATGCGTGCGCCACGGTCAGTTTCTTTAACATCTACAACATAAACTTTTATGTGGTCGCCTTCCTTTAAAAGCTCATCAGGAACCTGTTCAAGTTTTGGAAGAGTAGCATCGCTATGACCGATTGTTAAAATGGCGTTGCCTGTTTTGGGGTCAATCTTTTGAACAACAGCGGTAACAAGCTCGTGTGTTTTGCTTTGGAATTCAGCCAAAGTCTGTCCTCTTTCAGCTTCGCGAACGCCTTGTCTAAAGTTGTTTTTAGAGTTTTGTGCAACTACGCGGCCAAAGTTTCTTGTATCAAGCTTAATATCAACAAAACCGTTTTCAATAGCTTTTGTATCAATAGCTACCGCATCTTCTTTAGAAATTTCGGTATAAGGATCTAAAACCTCATCAACAACGGTTTTGCGCGCTGTAACCGATAAAATTTCCTTTTCGCAGTCAATAACACAGGAAACAATGTCGTTTCCGCCAAAGTCTTTACGAGCCGCAACTATAATTGCATCGGCAATTTTTTCTGCAATAAATTCCTTAGGAATACCTCTTTCTTCTTCCATTAATTTAAGTGCAATAAAAAATTCTGCCGTGTTGTCTGTCTTTTTGGTTTTTCTACTCTTAGCCATTTTTTCTTAATTCCTCCAAATATATATAGTAGTTTTTTACTCAAAATCACATAGATTCGCTTTAGATATTTCTTTCAAACCAAATCCCTTAGTTTCGCCGTCAATATCCAAAACGATTTTTTCATCCACAGATAAAAGGTTGCCTGTAAATTCTTTAACACCGTCAACCGCTTTATAAAGCTTAACCTTTATTTTTTGACCTATAACCTTTTCGAAGTGTTCGCGCTTTACAAGCTCGCGCTCGAGTCCGCAAGAGCAAACCTCTAAATAATAGGATTTATCAACCGGATCAGCTTCATCAATTACAGGGTCAATAGCGTGTGAAACATTTGTACAGTCATCAATAGTAATACCTTCTTGCTTATCAATATAAACACGTAAATACCACGATGCCCCCTCTTTTACGAAGCGGACATCCCAAAGCTCTACACCTTGACTATTTACAGTGTCTTTAATAAGCTCGTACACTCTGTCAGCAGCGTTTGCCATAGTTTCCCTCCTTGCAAAACAAAAGTGAGCGGCTGCTTGCCACTCACCTTTCTTACTAACTGTACTTATTATATCATAAAGCTTTTAAAAAATCAAGTACTAATTTTGCACGCCGATTTCGTTCGCATATTCATCCAAAATTGCTTGATCATCGCCGCCCTGCTCAGGGTCTTCGCCCTCATAGGTATTTTTATAAATACTTACAAGTATATCAGAATTAACTTTTTTGGAATATTCGGGTGTTTGCTCTAATATTTTGCCGGGTTCACTGTTTTCATCATACTTTTCAAGTACTTTGATATTCTCATAAAGGAAGCCTGCCTTTAAAAGCTCTAACTTAGCGGTTTGCTCATCAAGACCTACAACATTAGGCATTTTAAACTCTTTAGAGCCAAGGCTTATAGTAAGCTCGATTTTGGTTTCCTTTTTAACCTCAGTACCCTTTTTAACAGACTGCTTGCAAATTTTACCTCGCGCAAAATCCGAAGAATAAACCTTAGTATCCTTTAAAATAAATATAAAGTTTTCATTAGTTTCATCTTCTAAAATTTCGGCATAGGTTTTGCCTGTAAAATCAGGAACCTTGTATTTTTTAACAGGTAAATCCTCATACTTATTTGTAGTATCCTCTTCTTCAGGAACAGACACTACAACATTGCTTTCTGTAGGTTGCTTATCTTTATCGTTACCCTTAAAAAAGCTAAAGTACAAAATTACGCCTAGCAGTATAAACACAAGCGCGGTAATACCTGCAGAAACTGCAACATATTTCACACCTGAGGGTTTCTTTTCTTTAGTTTTTTCTTTCTTGCTTGATTTAATTTCTTCAGGCTTTTCTTCAGGCTTAGCTTCTACAATTTCGCCGTAGACAAGTTCGTTTTTAAGGGTTTCAATATTAGCGGTACGCTCGTTAGGGCTAACCTTTAAGCCGTTAGCCAAAGCCGCCAATACGTGACGTGGTAACTCTTCAGCAAACTTTGAAGGAATAGCAAGCCCTGAATTTTCCATTCTCAATGTAGCTTTTGGAACAACATCACCAATAAATATTCTAAATAGTGTTGCACAAAGACCGTAAACATCGGTATACGGGCCTGTTCTCATATTCATAACGCCATACTGTTCAATAGCAGCGTAACCGTCAAAAAACTCGTTTTCAATATCGCTATCCGAAACGCGAAGCCTTTTAATGCTGTATTCGGTTATGCGAAGCTTGCCGTCACGGCCTACAATAATAGTTTCAGGGCAGATGCCACCGTGAACCATACCGATATCATTCATAGACTTAATGGTATCAATAAGTGGTAAAAACAACGCACGTGCCTGTTCCCACTTTAATACACCGCCGTTTCGGGTTAAAAAGTCCGATAAGGTAATACCTTGAATATTTTGGTAAACAGTATATGCTGTACCGTCAGCTTCAAAAACATCTTCAACATCCTGCAAAGCAGGGAAAGATTTACTCATTATAGTGCGACCTATTTCAATAAACTCAAGTAATCCTTCGTTAAAAACATATTTTTTATCGGGTGCTATTGAAACAGTAGCATCAGGGTTTCTAAAAGCAACGCCAAGTGGAAAATATTCCTTAATTTTAACTGAAACATTGTTACTCAAATCCCAAGCAATATAGGTAATGCCTTCGCCATTAACCGAAAGTGCCTTACCTATAACATATCTGTTTTTTATTACATATTTAACGGGCAATGCTTGTGAATGATTTTGCAAGGAGTTATCATATCCGCAAACGGGGCAAATTTGCTCGCCGTCAATATCATTCATACAGCCCATACACAATTTCTCGGTATCCATAATAAGTTCCTCCGAAATAGTAGTTTCAAATATATTATACCATACTTGTCAAGATGCCTGTTATTTAGTAGGTATAGCAATATAATTTTTAAAGACACAGGTATGGTGTGGTGTTATAACCTTATCCTCGTGTAGCGAGCCAAAATACCAATGCTTAAACTCAACCGAACGTCCAAGCTCCTCAAAATAGCCGTTAAGCTTGTTAATGCGGTCGCTGTCCCCCATTCTTAAAAGCATAGCACTTTTTACGAGTGACGGCGGCTCGTGGGTAATCATATAATCCACCTTACAGCCTGCTTCATCAAGTATTCTGGCACCCTCTGCCATTTCGAAAGCGGTTGGTTCTTCATCACTCCACCAAGTACCTTGTTCTCTGCGCATATCCTTATCGGTGCTTTCGCCTCCGCCAAAGGTAAAAAAGGTATTGCCGTCAATACTGAAAATTTGTCCGCGCATTAAATGTATCAAATTTCCTTTTATTCTATGTACCATTCCGCCGTGCCAATAGGTAACACGTGCGCGGTTTATTGTATTCAAATTATCATGTGTGCCATCAACAAATGCCGTAACAAAGCGCCTTGTAGCAAGGTAATCTATAACCTCTTTTTCGGTTTTGCCGCCATCAAAAATATAGCCAAAGTCACCGCAAACTATAAGCACATCACCGCTTTTTAAGCGCCTGAAATTCTTATTGTAAAGCCGTTCTAGGTCGCCATCCATATCACCTGTAATATATATCAAAAATTTTCACCTCAAATT
>JAZSCF010000017.1:0-3154 GCA_045602785.1 Acutalibacteraceae bacterium | reverse complement strand
GCAGTAAAAGAAGTTTTTGCATTTGTGAAAGACTGTTTAATACCATTAAAACTATTTTTACGCTTTGTGAAATTTCGTGACATACGCCTTTTTATAGCGGTTGTAGGGGAAGATGCCGCTGTGACAGCTACTAATTACGGCTTGGTGTGTTCGGCGGTGTATCCAACCCTTTCTTTTTTAGAAAGCGTTGCAAATGCTAAATACAAAAGTGTAGATGTAAAAGCAGATTTTGAAAATAAAAAAAGTGATTTTACATTTTCTTTAAAAATTAAAACAAATATTATTTTTATTTTAATTTTAGCGGTTAGAATATTTAAAGAATATAAAAAATTTATTGTAAGGAATGAGTTATAGTGAGCGAAAATACTATAAAAAATATTATGGATTCCACTTTGGAAAAGCTAAAGGGTATGATAAATGCTGATATTATAACAGGTAATCCTATTGAAATAAACGGTATTACACTTATCCCTGTTTCCAAGGTAGCTTACGGTCTTGCTACGGGCGGTAGCGATTTTGCGACAAAGTCTTCATCTCAGGTTTTTGGTGGCGGCGGCGGTGCCGGTGTTACTGTTTCTCCTATAGCGTTTATAGTAATAAGCGGTGGTAATGTTAAAATGTTGCCCGTTTATAATGAGCTTACTACTGTTGAAAAAGCAATAAATATGGCACCCGAAATTATAGACAAGGCTAAAGACCTTTTTAAAAGCGAGCCTATAAACATACCTGAATAAAACAAAACATCCTATCATATTTATTAAGTACTAATAGATATGGTGGGTTGTTGATTTTGAAAAAGATTGCGGTAATTTTAGCTTTAATAATTGCTTTTATGCAACCTGTAAATGCGAAAAGTAATTTATCGGTTTCGGCAAAAGCGGCAGTGCTTATAAACGGCGAAAACGGGGAAGTTGTTTTCTCGAAAAACTGCGATAAGAAAATGCCAATGGCAAGCACTACTAAAATTATGACAGCGCTTTTGCTTTGTGAATACGGCAATTTAGAAAAAGAAATTACCGTAACACCTGAAATGGTACGGGTAGAAGGTTCATCAATGGGGCTTTTGGCAGGGGATAAGGTTACGCTTCACGACTTGCTTTATGGGTTAATGCTGGCTTCGGGAAACGATGCGGCAAATGTTATAGCCTTTACGGTCGGTGGCTCGATAAACGGCTTTGTTGATATGATGAATGCTAAAGCCCGTGAGTTAGAGCTTACCTCCACCCATTTTGAAACTCCATCAGGTCTTGATGGCGATAGCCATTACACAACCGCTTACGAGCTTGCGTTGCTTACGAAATATGCAATGCAAAATGAAGAGTTTTGTAAGGCGGTAGCAAGTAAAACAGCAACGCTTAATTACGGAAATCCGCCTTATAGGCGAACACTTACAAACCATAATAAATTACTTAAAATGTATGATGGTGTGGTGGGTGTTAAAACAGGTTTTACAAAAAAATCGGGTAGGTGTCTTGTATCGGCTGCAAAGCGTGACGGCAAGTTTTTAATATCGGTAACGCTTAATGCCCCTAATGATTGGCAAGACCATAAAACAATGCTTCAGTACGGTTTTTCTGCTATAAAACAAACACATTTTACACCCTTTGTAAACGGATATACTATCCCTGTAATAAACGGGGAAAAAGATACCTTGTCTATAAAGATTGAACCGCTTACCATAAACAGTCTTGATACGGAAGATTTAAGCTGTAAAATATATTTACCAAAATTTCTTTATGCGCCTATAAAGCAAGGTGAAGAAGTTGGCAAGGCGGTTTATATGCAGGGTGATAAAATTTTAAGCGAGAAACCGATTTTATCAAATAAGGATATTACATCACTTAACTACACCGAAAGCGCGTGGGAAAGTGTGTTAAAGATTTTTAAAACTATTTTTATGAATATATAGGAGAATTAAATGAAGGATAATAAAATACGCTTACAAAAGCACTTGGCTGATTGCGGTATTGCATCCCGTAGAAAAGCTGAAGAGCTTATTGCTATGGGTAAGGTTAAGGTTAATGGACATATTGCGGAAATCGGTCAAAAGGTGGACCCCAAGCGCGATAAAATAACCGTTCGCGGTAAAAATGTTGTGGCTAATACAACTAAAATGTATATAATGCTACATAAACCGCGTGGATTTGTAACCACCGCCAGCGATGAAAAGGGTAGAAAATGTGTTACAGACCTTGTTAAAGATGCGCCGGTGCGCCTTTTCCCTGTGGGTAGACTTGATATGAATTCTGAAGGTCTTCTTATAATGACAAACGATGGCGAGTTTGCAAACCGCCTTACACACCCTTCGTATCATGTTAATAAAACCTATCGCGTTACCGTAAAGGGTGAAGTGGATGATGAAAAAATTATCGCCCTTCGAGAAGGCATAGTGCTTGACGGGGTAAAAACTTTGCCGTGCGACTGCTTTGTGGCTGAAAGAAAGACCGACAGAACGGTGCTTATATTTATTATTCAAGAGGGCAGAAACCGTCAAATAAGGCGTATGTGTGAAGAAGTCGGTCTTGAGGTTTTACGCCTTAAGCGTACCGAAATTGCAGGTGTTAAGCTTGGTATGTTACCTCGTGGCAGTTGGAGACCGCTTAATGAAAAAGAAATGCGCCGTCTTACAAGTATTACCTAAGGAGTTAAAATGATAACTTTAAAAACAGTAGAAAAAGAAGAAGCCGTTATCTTTTTTGAAAAGGAAGGCTTGCAATTAAACGAAAACTCACTTTGCCTTTGCGCAAAGGATAAACAAGAGGTTTTAGGCTATAGCCTTTTTGATATTGAAAACGAAAAAATGGTTATTCGCGCAATTGAACCGCAAAACGATTTAATGCTTTTGGATGGAGTGCTTAGAAGTACCTTACATATTGCCGCAAGCCGCAATGTGAAAGAAGCTATTTGGGGCGATAACGCACCCGAAAAAATCTTTAAAACTTTAGGCTTTGTAACCAAAGAAAATACGCTTAACATTGCAAAGCTTTACGAAAATAAATGTTGTGGCTGTAATGGTTGCGAAAAGTGAAATTATTTAAATGTTGAAAAAGTTAATGTGATGTGGTATTATTATGACATACCACATCACATTTAATTTATAATAGACTATTTATCTACTTTTAGGAGAACACTATCTTGGTAAAAGGTGTTCTCT
>JAZSCF010000016.1:0-31721 GCA_045602785.1 Acutalibacteraceae bacterium | reverse complement strand
GAATAACTATTGGCTTTGGGTTATTGTGTAGTGCATAGCCTACGACCCTTGCCCAGCGCGGATTCCCTGCAAGCATTGCTACCTGACCGTAGGTTGCAACCTTGCCCTTTGGTATTTGACAAACAACATCATATATCTTTTCAAAAACCGACATACTAATCACTCTTTACGTTTTTGTTTTATTATACCCTTTTTTTATACAAAAAGCCACACAATTGTGTGGCTTTTATCAGTTTTTAAGCTTTATATATTCTTATTTCGTTAAGTTTAGCTTGGTTAGAGCCTGTAGTAGCGTGTACTGTAACGCGTACTTTTTCCGTTTTTACAGCATCAAAATTTGCAATAATTTTTCTGCGGTAATTGCCCTTGGTTTCAAATACCTTTATCCAGTCCTTACCGTCAAAGCATTCGGCGGTTAAATGGGTTGCAGTAAAATCAAAAGGAACAAACGCTCTTGTAGAAGATCTGGGGTAAGCTTGGTCTGTATCGGCAGTTATATGTATTTCACCAACATTTTCGGGTTTCTTAAGAGTAAGTGTAATACTTTGCGGTAAGCTTTCCTTACTGTCCGAAATCCAGGCATTAGCTTCTTCAGGCTTTGCTCTGTTTATACCGTTTATAACATTCAAAGCATCCCCGCCGTTTTCTTTATCTTCAGATGTTGCCGTCACCGTAGCAGTTCTTGCTAAATCGTTAGGGTCCTCGTTAGAAATGCCGAATATTGTCTGGTCTTGCTTAATTAAAAGCTGTTGTAATTCTTTAATATGGTCGGTATAAATATCGCGTGGCAAACAATCATATTTTTTACATAAATATGCCGCAGCACCTGCTGCCTGACCCAAGGTATTAATTGTGCTTTCAACACGGGGTGAACCTAAGCCAACATGTGAGAAAGAAGAACATCTTGAAGCTACAAATAGGTTCTTTATATTGCAGGAATAAATACAACGATAAGGAATTGGAGTTATAGGCACTATTTGGTCAACAAGGAATGGACCTTCTTCGCCTGAGAATATGCCTCTTGGATGGTGAACGTCAATTTTCCAACCCGAATAGCTTATAGCATCCGGAAATTCGGTTTTGCCGTCAAAATCGTTTTGATTAAGAATATAGTCACCTATCAATCTGCGGTTTTCACGCTTAGACATACGGGTACCTAAATATAGCATATGTCTGTTTTCAAATTCGTGTTTGTTTTCATACGAATTTATAAGCCAATCGTAATATCCAACAACTACACGAACAAACTCATCACGTGCAAATTCGCAATCGTAAATATCATCAAAATCGTTGGAGTTCTCCATCCACCACTCAGTCATATATTTAAGCTGAGGCTCGCGGTAGAGCTTTTCGGGCATCTTAACTGCCCAATCGGGTGCTTGGAACTCAACCTTATAATCCACTTCTTGTAGGTAGAAGCTTAAAAATCTGCCAACATCGGGTCTAGTGTCGCTAAGGCAACCGCTCATAGTAAGGGTATCAGGTGTTTCGGGAGCAAATTCTTCGTTAAATTCACGTTTAGCTTCGCGACCTACACGGTATTTAGCGCCCGCATAATAACCAAGCCAACCGTCACCTGTACACTCTGCAAAAAGCTTACTTCTAAAGCAGGTTTTTTCAAGTGTTATTGTGCTTACACACTCAATAGATTTTATAATGTCATCTTCACAATCACACGCTATACACATTTGGTTTTCAAACAATGTGATATTAGGCTCGGCTTTAAGTAATTTTTCAATTGCGCCTTGCCAGGTTAAACCAAAGTTTTCACGTGTCCGCTTTACTTCGTCAGATATACCTGTTTCGTGATAACCCAAATGGTACAAAGCGCCGCCGTCAAAACCAACGCCGCCTTCATCCGCTGCGTTACCGCCCACAAAAGGTCTGTCACCGATAAGGGCAACACGGAGACCGTTTCTTGCGGCACTAATTGCCGCACCTATACCACCGGGACCTGCACCTACTATTACATAGTCCCACTCGCCCATATCTTTGACTTTTGTATCAATATTCTTAATTTTAGCCCTTTGCTTTAGCATTATAGGAAGCTCAGGCGAAGGAGTGAAATCAAAATCATCAGTAATAATTATACTTGCAAAACGGGAAAGCCAACCTGTTTTGTCGCAAACCTCCAGAGTATGAGTTCCTGCTTCAAGGTAAATATCATCAGCAATTTCCCAATACCAATAAAGCGCAGGCATTTTTCCGCAAGTGTTTTTAAGTTCTTGCCCATCAACCTTTAAAGTAAATTTACCTGGAGCTTCGGGATATTTCCAGTTCTTAGTACGAACAAAAAATCTGTAATATCCATTTTCTTCTACAGAAAAATCGATTGAAGCATTATCTACAGGCACACCGGAATTATGGTTAGCCATAAGATAAGCTTGACCCATTTCTCTTACGAATTGAGTTTCAAGCACCCAACCGCCACGATTTTCAAACTCGGCCGCATCTAACCAAATTGTTTGCATTTTTGTTTTCTCCTTTCCAAACATCATTCAAAAACAAAATTTTAGATGATATTTATTGACTTATTTTCATTATATCATTATAATTAAGTTAAAAACTTTGATTTTGTATTCTATATCTTTAAATCTGTATGGAGGATATTGTGAATAATATTTTTGATTTAATAACAAAACAAATTGATATTATTGAGCAAAGCACCGGTGCCGATATATCGATATCCGATAGCTACGATACCTTAGCCAAAACACCGCTTGCCAAATTACCGCAATTTAAACGTTGGCATTTTAATAAATATTGCCTGTTTGTAAAGGACAATCCTCAAATTTTCCGCAACTGTACCCGCTTAAAACACAAATTCTTCGAAAAAGTACTTGCAAATAATGGCATAACAAAAAGCACCTGCTTTTGCGGTGTTACCGAATTTGCCGCCCCCATACTTATTAATGATATTAATTTGGGGATAATTTCCCTTACAGGCTTTATGGGGGAATATAGCGAAAGAAAATGCAAAAACCTTGCAAAAAGACTTAATGTTCCACTTGAAACACTCTTAAATATACGAAATGATTGCTTAATAAAAATTGACAATCAAGCTACCATTGAAGCACAGCTTGAAATTCTTATATTTCTTATAAAAGAATTCCTTATAAGCGAAAGCAAAACATTCGATTTCGTAAACGAAAAAAACAAGGTCAGTAACGCATATATTCTAAAAGCGCTAGAATATATTGACCGCAATTTTACAAGGGATATTTCGGTTAAAGATGTTGCCGAAAACTGCTTTATTAGCGTACCGTATTTACAAAGCCTTTTTTCCGAATTATGCGGTCACGGTGTTGCCGAAGAGATTCGCAATAAGCGTTTAGAATACTCAAAAGAGCTTTTACTCACTACCGAATATTCTATAAAGCAAATTGCTTTTTCGTGCGGATTTAAATCGGCCGACTATTTTTCGGTTATTTTTAAAAATTACTGTAACGCCACCCCACTAAAATACCGAAAAAAACACAATAAACGTTTAATTTAAAAAGGAGATGAAGCTATGACTAAAATATACATTTTTAAAACCAAAGTCGACCATTACGGGTTTTTAACTAAGCTCGCAGCCGAAAAATATAATATTGATGCTTTATCTCTAAAAATTGTGCGTAATGAACACGGCAAGCCTTATTTTGAAAGCTTACCCGATTTTAATTTTAATGTTTCCCACTCGGAAGATTTAACGGTTATTGCAGTAAGTGACCAAAATATTGGTGTAGACACCGAAAAGCTACGAAAGCCTGATTTCAGGGTTACAAAACGCTTTTGTGAAGATGAATATAACTATATCAATAGAAGCCTTTCGCCCACCACTTTTTTCGAAATTTGGACCAAAAAAGAAGCCTATTTAAAATATTTAGGCGAAGGACTACACGGCGGTCTTAATAGTTTTAGCGTTTTTAAAACCGATGTACCTATTAAAACCTTTAAATGTGGTGACTATATAATTTCGGTATGCGGTACCGAAGATTTTGAAATAATAGAATAGAAAAAACTGCTGCAGGTGAATAAATCACTTACAGCAGTTTAATTTTATTTTTTAACCTTTTTAGCCTTTAAGGTTTTTGGAGTAACGGTGGGCAAAAGCAATCTTCTCTCGATTGTATAGGTAAAGAAGTTAGTTCTATACTTAATGATTCTTTCAATCATATCTCTTGCTTCGCTAATTTGCTCAATTTGAGCATCAGTCGGGAGTTCCTCACCGTAAAGCATTGCTTCAAGTATAGTAATTACATCACTTAACTTTTCGGCATTATCGGTATGTAATATCTCGCATACCCTTTGTGCATTCTCACGCATAGTTTGACCGCGCTTTAGTTTGTAACCCAACCACATAAACTGGCGCAGCATATCTGCATAGTAGAACCTTGCCTGTTTTTCGGTTGATTTATAACGCTTACGCACTTTTTCAAGCTTATAGTGACTTTGTGCACTTGCCGCATGCATTATTATTAGTAACAATGCAAGTGCTGTTATCGAGCAGATTACAATAAGCGTAATATTAAGCGAGGTTGACCATTTAAGGTGAGTACCTGCAACCTCCTTAATTTCTTCCTTCTCTTCTTCCTTTTTATCGGTATCCTTATCACCGCTTTGTGATGGATTAACATCTTGCTGTGCAAAACCGATAGTATGGTAATTATTGGGTGATGGGTCAAAGGTCATCCAACCCACATTTGGAATGTAACATTCTACCCAAGCATATGGAGAAGAAACATCTACAAGTTGGGATTTACCGTTTTTACTTGGAACAGTTACAAAGCCAGCCGCCAAGCGTGACGGAATACCAAGCTCACGCGCCATAGCCACCATTGCAGTAGCATAATATACACAGTGACCGCGTTTAGTAGAGAATAGCTTTTCTACAATATTTTCACCCTTATAGAAAGTATCAGGCTTTATTACATAAGAAAATTGATTATTAGAAAAATATTCATTAATCTTTTTTGCTCTTTGATATTCGTTATATTGGGTGTCGCGTAGTTCCCTTACAGCATCAATAACCACTTTAGGAGTTTTTTCATATAAAGGCTTTGTGTAGCGCTTATAAAATTCACTATTCTTATCGTAAAGTGGGTCTTGCATATACGCATAGGTGTTGAGAAGCTCGTTCATTTTAGTCTCGGTATCATCACTTGCAATATCGTAACCCAAGGTTTCAATAGTGTATTTAAAATTCTTTTTATGACCGTAGTAAGATATTAACCTACCGCGGCTATCAAAGTTTATAGGATTCTTTACAGGGGTTAGCTCTTCAAACTTTGTAACCTGACCTACTATTGGCAAGAAGTTAGTTTTTGCCTTCGTAGTAAAGGTTATTGTGGTCTTCTTGGCAATCCTATTTAAATCAGCCATAAAGTCTTTATTATCTAATTGCGAAACAGCCAGATAATTATTTTGCTCTTTTTTCCAAAAAGCACCGTTCAATCTATAGCTTTTTTCAAAATTTGTAACCCAATTCAGTCCGTTAAAGGTATCAAATGCGGTCATTTTAATTCTTGTAGGCACCTTAAGGTTAGTTGTAGCAAGTACACCTTCAGGTATTTCATAAAGGTCGCCGCCGACAAAAGTACTGTTAGTAGCAAGACCTAAATCGAACAAGGTAATATTTATCTTTTTCTGATCGATATTATAAGTATCGCTTGCAGTTTGAATATCGGTTACTATATTTGTACAAAAGCGGTTGCGAACGCTACCTGTTGTAGCAGTTATTACAAAAAGCGAGATTAACGAAATTATTACCGCTATAAACAATGAAACTACAAACATTAACCATTTTCTGCCCAAAACACCGAAAATGTTTTTTAAATCAGGAAGCTTTACACTTTGAAATTTTTCACCTGCAATAAGTGGGAAAATACCTACAACAAGGAAAGGTATTGTTAAAATGTGGTAGCCTGTGTAACCAAAAGCATAGTTAGCAACAACAAAGGCTACTGCCACTAAAACGCTAATCCAAGCCTTTTTGGTTATACGCGCAATGGCGAAATACATTATTGATACACCAATATTCATAATGGTATGTATCATAGTATAACCGGCATTGGTGTACCATTTTGATTCTATTGACATTCCGCCAAACCACCAGCCAAAGAAGCTGGCGATACTTTTAAAGAACGAAATTAAATCTCCGCTTAAAGAGACTGCCAAAAAGAATACAGGTATTAAAATACCGAAATAAATTACCGAAACCCACCAACGACGCGACAGTAAAAATACCACAAGTGTTGCAGCGGCAGTTTGCCAGAGTATAGTTACTATTCCAATTTGAATAGTAAACTGTGAGTCTAATATTAAAGCAGTACCTACAGATAAAAGCCAACAGCTTAAACAAACATACAAAAGGTCGGCTATTGTTTCTTTGGTTTTGATTTTGTCATTTCTTTTAAAAATTTTAGTCAAAAAACTCACAAAACATCACCCACCTTTTCTCTGATTTGATCGGCATCGGTGATTTTTATAGCCACACCTTGATTGTAATCGTCTTCTATTTGCTCTTCTGGTAAAACGGGTGACGGAATTATACATCTTGCTAATTTACCGTTGTTGCAATAGTCGGTAAAATCGCTTATGGTTGCGGGGGACGGGTTTGATGATATAAGGAATATTTTATCCGCACCAACAATGTATTTATTATCATTTGGGGTTAAATCGAACTGTTCTTCTGAAGCATAAAACGGAGTATTTGCAAGATTAAACTGCATTTTAGAAATATCGTTTTTATTAGAAAGTTGAATAACCCTATTATCAAAGCCTTCTTGGTCTCTTAAAAAAACAATATCTACGGTATGCTTTTTATTCACAAAATGCTGCGCTAATGAAATTGCGGCTTCGGTCGAGATATCTATAATATCTCCTTTACCCTCTTCTAATAGTGCAGTATCAAGCGCTACCACAATATTAGGATTTTGAAGCCTTTCATACTGGCGTGAATAAAGCTGCTTAGTACGCGCACTAAGCTTCCAGTTAATGCGTTTAAGGGTATCGCCCTCTCTATAAAGGCGCGAGTCACCCAAAAGCTCTCCTTGTTCAGAATCTATCGCACTTGTCAAACCGTAATCCCCCAGTGAAATCATTTCACCGTCGCTAGTTAAGGCATGTACTCTTGGCATAACCCAAATCTTAGAATAGGCCTTTTCCTTAATGGAACGAATAAGGGGAAACGAAAATAAGCCAAAAAGGTCTTCAAAGCGAAGCTTATCAACGCCCACTTCCCACATACCGATATGCGCACAAGGAAGTTCAAAATTAAACTTGTGATCAATAACAAATGACGGTAGCATAAGAAAAGTATACTTGCGTTTTTTCTGCTTTTTAGTCTCATAATCGGCATTCTTAATAGAAAGATAACCTGCAACAGGTAAAATCGCAACTCCGCGAATTACAAGCAAATAATTTGCTACATCATTACGCAATGTAGAAGTCCTATTTATTTGTGAGTTTAAACTTAAGGTAACAGAAGCTAAGAGTATAGAAACTAATGAATAAGCCTCTAAAACGCCTACACAAACGGCAACAATTAAAAACTCGTGCATCTCTGTACCTAAAGCAAAGATTAGTAATATCAACTCTAAAAGAGTGACAACAAATCCTCTTAAAGTCATAAATTAAAATTTCCTTTCAACAGGAATTATTCTTTAAATTAAAATATTAGCCCTTAACCTTGGGAACCTTTACTGTGTTTAAGATGTCGTTTATAGCATCTTCTGCAGTAGTTCCGCTAGCACCTGAACGGTTTTTCATAATCATTCTGTGTGCTAAAACATAAGGAGCCAAGCGCTTAACATCATCCGGTATAACATAGTTTCTACCTTCTAAAATTGCTAAACCGCAAGCAGCTTGTGCAAGCGCAATAGAGCCACGAGGACTAACACCTGTAGCAACAGTTTCATAGTCACGGGTAGCAGTTGTAATTTCAACAATATATTTCATTACTTCATCAGCAATGAAAACAAGCTCTAACGCTTCTTGAATTTTTATAATTTCTTCGGCAGTAGCAACTGCTTTAAGATCAATTTCATTAAGCGCAGAACGGTTTTTGCGAATAATATCAATTTCCGAATCAAAAGAAGGATAACCCATTTTAATCTTCATTAAGAAACGGTCAAGCTGAGCTTCAGGAAGCGGATATGTACCTGCAGTATCAACAGGGTTTTCGGTGGCTAAAATCATAAACGGTCTTGGTAACTGATATGTAACACCGTCAACTGTAACCTGTCTTTCCTGCATTGCTTCTAAAAGCGCAGATTGAGTTTTAGGGCTTGCACGGTTAATTTCATCAGCTAATACAATTTGAGAGTGTACGCTACCCTTGTGGAATGATTTTTTACCGGTGTTAATATCATAAACATTAAAACCGGTAATATCAGAAGGAAGTACATCAGGAGTAAACTGTATACGCTGGAATTCGCAGCCCAAAGATGCAGCTAAGGCGCTTGCCATTGTGGTTTTACCAAGGCCTGGAAGGTCTTCAATAATGATATGACCCGAGCAAATAAGCGAAACTAAAAGCATATCAATAACTTCGTCCTTACCTACTACAACCTTTTTGATGTTTTCTTTAATGGCTTCTATACATTTGATTTTTTCCATTAGATTTTCTCCTTTTCAGGTTAAAAATTATACTCTGTAATAATAACATAAATAATTATTCTTTGCAACAAGTTTTCGTTAAAAACTTACAATTTTTTTATTTTAATTTGAATACCATTTATTTAATTATACTTATCATTTTTAAAAGTAAAAAACCGAGTTCAATGAACTCGGTTTTCGTTTTATCCAATAAAATCAAATCTTTTCATTACCTTGTTATCACGGTAAACAAAATCACAAAACTCTGTAAGCGGTCTAACCCACACCCTTTTATCTCCGTATAAAGCCTTGTAAACTACAACCTTTTCTTCGGTTTCGCAGTCGTAAGCTATATCCAAAACCTCATACTCATTGCCTTTAAAATGGCGGTATTTACCTATTTTAAAGTCAATAGGTGCATTTTCGGGGTTGTGATTCAAAGTAAATTCTTCGATTTCGTTAGGGTTATAGCTGTGAGTTTTAGCTTGGCGGAAAGTGATTGTTTTAAGGGTTTTAATGCTATTATAAAGCGCCATAATACCCGATGGCGGACAAACATAATCGCCAAGACCTGCAAAAACTTTTACAGGGCATTTTACAAGCATTGCCTGTGTTACAGTATCAAAATAACGTAGTCCATCAGCAAAACCGGGGCGCCAACCTGTCATAAAGCCTTCCCTTCCTGCACCTAAATCACAAAACCAAGGAACAGTAATATCAAGGAATTTAATATCGCTATCGTGAGCAGCTACTGTAGTCGCTTGCATAGCGCCTTGACTGCCGCCTACACAAACTATATTTTCGCCATCCCAGTTATCAAGGGTTTTAAGATACTTTAGTCCTGTCAAATTTCTTATTGCCATACCGCGAAAATATGTAGTCATATTAGAACTGTTTTCTTCACCCGAAAAACCGTAGGGTGAAAGCTCGGGATATTTGGTTATTAACTCAATAGCAGATAGCCTTGTTTCAATTCCGTGAGCATTAAAGCAAGCAAGAACAGTATTATCGATATATTCAATAGGAGTTGTATTAACGCCGTAACCCATAAAGTTTAATCTTAAGGGGTACTTACCATCCTTTTCAGGCATAGTAAGTATAAATGCCGAAGGTCTGCCTTCGGGGGTTTTAATTCTTACATCATAAGCCTTAAAGCCCGCTTTAGCATTTTCGATTTCTTCAAAAAGCAATACTTCTATAGGATTATTTGCTACAAGCTTTTCTAACGCGTTCCAGTAGTCAAAAAAGTCATCAGGTAAGGTATCGTGATATTTAATTTTATCAACATCAGCACCTGCGCCTGCTTCAAGCTTATCAAACCCAGCAATAGCACTGTTACCGCTATTATAAGCAGTACAAACAAGGTAAGCAAACCCTGGTTTTTGGAGCTCGGTTTCAATAACCAAAGGCTCGTTTGCGGTACAACTGCCAAGCCCTTTTATAGCCTTTCCGTCATCGGTTTTAAGCTCCCAACGGATATACTGACATTCAATATTTCTGCATTTTTCATATGCCAAAACTTCAAAACGAATTGTTTCACCGCATTTGAAAGCAAGCGGTGATTTATTAAGCTTACATTTAAAATAACTTGCCATCGGGGTCCCTCCAAAAATAAAAGGTATGCTACAACATGGTTATTGTAGCATACCTAAAATTAGGTGTCAAGATTTAGAAAAATTAAAGCTTTCACCATTAAATGTGCAGTTAACCGTATCTCCAGCCGCAAAATCGCCCGACAAAATTTTCTCACTAAAAGCATCTTCAATTTTGTTTTGAATTTCACGTCTTAAAGGACGGGCGCCATAAACCGCATCGAAGCCTTTTTCTGCTAAAGCTGATTTAACAGTAGCATCAAACTCTAATTTAATATTAAGGTTTTCTACTCGCTTTTGTAGGTTTTCAAGCATTTTTTGTGCTATTTCTTCAATTTCGGTTTTGCTAAGCTTTGTAAATACAATAATATCATCCACACGGTTTAAAAACTCGGGGCGGAAGGTTGATTTTAATTCGCCCAAAACCAAATCCTTAACATCGCGATTATTATCACTGCTTTCGGTAAAGCCAAAGCTTACTTTTTTATCGGTTATAAGGCGAGCACCAATGTTAGAAGTCATAATAATTACGGTATTCTTAAAATCAACTTTTCTGCCTTGACTATCGGTTAAAATTCCGTCTTCAAGTATTTGCAAAAGCATATTAAATACATCGGGGTGCGCTTTTTCAATTTCATCAAAAAGCACTACTGAATATGGATTTCTTCTAACCTTTTCGGTAAGCTGACCGCCCTCTTCAAAACCAACATATCCGGGCGGAGAACCCACTAATCGCGATACTGTATGTTTTTCCATATACTCCGACATATCAAGCCGTATCATCATATTTTCATTGCCGAACATTGCTACCGCGAGTGCTTTGCAAAGCTCGGTTTTACCTACACCCGTAGGACCTAAGAAAATAAACGAACCAATAGGTCTTTTAGGGTCCTTTAAGCCTACTCTACCCCTGCGGATAGCCTTAGCAACCGCGCTTACTGCTTCATCTTGACCTACAATACGGTTGTGAAGCTCGCTTTCAAGATTTAAAAGGCGTTCGCTTTCTTCCTTTGTAAGCTGTACTACAGGCACACCCGTCCAGCTTGACACGATTGTTGCAATGTCTTCTTCCGTCACTTTACCGTTAGCGGCACTGCAATCATTTTTCCATTTTTCCTTTTCGGCTTGGTATTTTTTCTTAAGTTCACTTTCCTTATCGCGTAAAGCGGCGGCTTTTTCGAACTCCTGCGCTGCGATTGCTTCTTCTTTTTCGCTATCAATAGATTCAATCTTACTTTCAATCTCTCGTAAAGAGTCAGGCATCTCACAGTTAGCAAGCCTAACCCTAGAACCCGCTTCGTCCAACAAATCTATTGCCTTGTCGGGCAAAAATCTATCGGTAATATAACGCGATGAAAGCTTTACCGCACTTTCTATAGCGGCATCGGTAATCTCAACTTTGTGATGCGCTTCGTACTTACTTTTAAGACCTTTTAAAATAAGAATAGCATCCTCTTCGGTAGGTTCTGCTACAGTAACAGGCTGAAAACGGCGTTCAAGTGCCGAATCCTTTTCAATATTCTTGCGGTATTCGGTTATTGTTGTAGCACCGATAAGCTGAAACTCGCCACGCGCTAGCGACGGTTTTAAGATGTTAGCAGCATCGGTAGAGCCTTCCGCCGAGCCAACACCGATTATAGTATGAACTTCATCAATAAATAGTATTACATCCTTTGATTTAACAACTTCATCTATAATCGCTTTAATGCGTTCTTCAAAATCACCGCGGTATTTAGTACCTGCAACCATACCCGTAAGGTCAAGTGTAAATAGTCGTTTATTTTCAAGTATCTCGGGCACATTTCGATCCACAATTCTTTGTGCCAAGCCTTCAATAATTGCCGTTTTACCTACACCCGGCTCACCAATTAAGCAGGGGTTATTTTTAGTGCGGCGGCAAAGAATTTGAATAATACGCTCAATCTCACTATCTCTGCCTATTACGGGGTCAATTTTACCGTTTTTAGCATTCTCGGTTAAATCTGTACCGTATTTTTCTAATGTTGGTGTTTTGGTGTTTTTAGGTTTTTGGGCATTTTGCAAATTAGCATTATTTTCTATACCCGATGCCTTTAAAATTGAGTTTGTTAGTACATTTACATCAACACCTAATTCCGTTAAAAAACGAATTGCATAATTATCGCCATCAGTAAGTATTCCTATTAGCAAATGCTCTGTACCGATGAACTTTTTGCCTATTGCACTACAACCGTTCATAGCCGATTCTATAACCCTTTTAGCGCGGGGTGTAAAATAATCGGGAGAAAGCTTTGTGGGTGTACCGCTACCTATTTGTGTGCGGATAAGTTCTTCTATTTTTTGAGCATTTATACCGTTTTTCTCAAGTATTACCGCAGCTACACCGCCATCAATATGCAAAAGACCTAAAAGCAAATGCTCACTGCCAACATAGGTGTGACCAAGCTTTTCTGCCGACTCAATTGCCTTATTTAAAGCTTCGTTAGCCTTTGCGGTAAAACCGTTAAAATTATATTTCATATTACATTAATACCTCCTAATTAGCCAAAAGCCTCTCTAACCATATTAGCCCTGTAGATATCGCGGTCATTTGGCTCTAAAATTCCGTATTTTTGCATAAGCATAAAGGGCTGTGCTTCTACCAAAATTTTTATAGGTAAAGCCTCAATTTCAAGTATGCCCATACTTTGACCTAATTTAACACGTGAAATAAGCTGCATCATTTCACTACTTGTTAGTATTCTTGCACTTTGAAGTGTTGCAAGGGCACGAAAACAAATATCTTCAAGCGAAATAGTATCAATTTTCTTACGGCTTTCTAATTCCTTTTCCATAAGCTGTGTTGTAATTATATTAAGGTTTTCCAAAGCGTTTTTCTCGCTTAAGCCTAATGTCACTTGATTAGAAACCTGATAAAGCGCCGCCGCCGATTTAGAGCTTTCGCCGTACATACCGCGAACAGTAAAGCCTATTTTCGCTATTGAATTGGCAAGCTCTTCAATTTCTCCGCTATTTTCAAGCGCGGGTAAATGCAACATTACCGAAGCTCGCAGCCCTGTACCTAAATTGGTGGGACATTCGGTTAAAAAACCTAAATTATTATCAAACGCAAACTGTAAAGAGCCATGTAAAAGGCTATCTATTCTCTCAGCAACATCGTAAGCTTCGGTAAGCTGTAGACCAGAGCTTATTACTTGTATTCTTATATGGTCTTCTTCACCAATCATAATGCTTATGCTCTCATCAGGAGAGAGTATAACAGCGCTTTCATCCTTTAATTTTGCAAATTCGGGGCTAATTATATGGCGCTCTACCATAGCGTATTTTTGGGTTTCGGGTACATCTCGCATATCGATATACTTAAGGCTTTTGGAGAATGGGGTATTACTTTCCATAATCGCCTTTTTAACCTTAGCGTTAAGCTCCATACGCTCATTATTAGTCATACGTGCAGGAAAAGGAATACCGCTCAGGTTTCTTGCAAGCCTTATACGGCTACTTACCGCAATATCATCCTTAGGTCCTTTTGTTTGGTACCAACTACTCATTGTTTTTAGCCTCCATTTCCTTAATTTTATCCCTTACTATTGCCGCCTGTTCGTAATTTTCTTCAATTACAAGTTGCGATAGCTTTGCGCGTAAATCTTCAATTGTTTCGGTTTTTGGTTTTGCCATTAACGGCGCATTGTTTGGAACCTTGCCTACATGCTTGGTGCTACCGTGAACACGTTTCAAATAAGGTAAAAGCTCGCTATAAAAGGTTTTATAGCATTCGGTACAACCTGCCTTACCGCTTTTTGCAATATCGGCAAAACTGCATTTACAAACAGGACATTGCTTTTGTTCAACCATACCTGAAATATTAGTTATATCACCAAACATTGAGGCTAACATTCCTGTAAGGGTATTACCGCTATAGCTAAAATCCTTAGCACAATTTTCACAAAGATTATATTCACGCACAATACCGTTTACAACTGTTTTAATATGTGTTGTAGCGTGATTTTTTCCACATTTTTCACAAAACATTTAAAAAGCCTCCTTTAAATTAGGGTTAAAAGCATTTGCTTTAAGATTGCTGCGCGCAAAGAATCGCGTAAAGCAGGCGGAACAGCCTGCATAGCAGTATTTGAAAGAGCCGCATACATAAGCCTTGCTTGTTTTTGTTCGATAAGCTGGGTCTCAAGGCAATTTTCAATAACAATACGCGTACTTAAAGCATCAATCCTATCACCTATAGAATTAATAATGTGCATTATAGCCGATGTATGATTTAGACTTATACGCTTTATGCGAATATATCCCC
This sequence comes from Acutalibacteraceae bacterium, assembly GCA_045602785.1. Lineage (GTDB taxonomy): Bacteria > Bacillota > Clostridia > Oscillospirales > Acutalibacteraceae > UBA737. The sequence goes on along the minus strand of JAZSCF010000016.1, from coordinate 17,264 downwards.
CACCACCGCGGCGGCTTTCGATAATATAACCGTGCTCGGGTGTAAAGCGTGAAGATAAAACATAGTTAATTTGGCTTGGAGCACAACCCATAAGCGCCGCAAACTCGTTACGTTGAATTTCGGCGGTATTTACCTCCGATTCATTTAACATTCTAATAATTTCATTTGTTATTATATCGCTTAACCGCATTAAAAATTCTCCTTTTTGACTTTCTCTGACTTTAATTATACACGAAAGTCAGGAAAAGTCAATACCCTAAATTTGTAACACGCAAAATTTTTTTGCATAGTATGTGATGAAGACAAAAAAGGAGGTCTTTTTAATGTGTAATAATAATGGTTGTACTTGGATTATAATCTTAATCCTCATTCTCTTCTGCTGCGGCGGTTGGGGTTCTAACAACAACGGTTGCGGTTGCGACAACGGTTGCAATACCTGCTGCTAAGCCAAATAAAAAACCGTCCCACTCACTGTGGGACGGTTTTTACCTTATTCTGCTTTTAAAACAATTTCATCTTTAGCTGTAGCAGATATTTTGCTTATACTACCTTCACCCTTATCAACAATAATGTCAACAATTTGGTTTTCAAGCTCGCGGCGGATAAGGTTTCTAAGGTCACGGGCTCCGCGTTTAGCCGAGTCACATTTCTTAGCCAAATATTCGCAAAGCTTTTTATCATAATTAAAGTCTATAAGCTTATCCTTTAAAGCATCCTTTAATTCATCTAGCATAAGCGCGGCAATACCTGTAAGAGTTTCGGTATCAAGTGGATTAAATACCACAATCTCATCAACACGGGCAATAAATTCGGGGCGTAAAAAGCCCTCTAAAGCCTTTAATGCCTTTTCCTTTGAAGCATCGCCTTCTGTTTTACCAAAGCCTAAAAGGTTACCCTTGTTTTCACTGCCTGCATTCGAGGTCATAACAATAACGGTATTTTCAAAGTTTACTGTTCTGCCCTGTGCATCGGTTACTCGACCATCATCCAAAATCTGCAAAAGAATATTCAAAACATCGGGATGAGCTTTTTCAATTTCATCAAAAAGCACTACCGAATAGGGCTTTCTTCTAACCTTTTCGGTAAGCTGACCCGCTTCATCGTAGCCAACATATCCTGGAGGGGCACCAATAATACGCGATACTGAATGCTTTTCCATAAATTCCGACATATCAAGGCGAATTAAGGTTTCAGGTGTGCTAAATAACTGCTCCGAAAGCACCTTTACAAGCTCGGTTTTACCAACGCCTGTAGGACCTACAAATATAAAGGATGCTGGGCGGTGTTGCTTGCTTGTTTGTACGCGTGAGCGCTTAACTGCACTTGCTACAAGCTTTGTAGCTTCGGTTTGACCGATAATACGCTGATTTAAGGTTTCTTCTAAATAGCCTAACTTTTTAAGCTCGCTCTCCTGAATTTTAGAAGCAGGAATACCTGTCCAAAGCTCAATAACCTTAGCAATATCCATATCGGTTACGGTATTATTAAGTGCAGATGAGCAAAGCTCTTCGGATTTTGCTCTGTATTTTTCAAGTTCCGACTTAACAAGCGCTAATTTTTCATAATCGGGGTTTTCTACATCGGCTTCAAGGTCTTCCAATTTAACAGAATATTCTGCCACCTTTTTATTTGCTAAATAAAGCTCATCAATAGCCTTGTTAGCAAGGCTTGCGCAAGCGCAGGCTTCATCCAAAAGGTCTATAGCCTTATCGGGCAGATAGCGGTCGGTTACATAGCGTTCTGAAAGTAAAACCGCCTTTTTAACAATTTCGTTAGGAATAACTACATTGTGGAAGCCTTCGTAGTAGCCCTTTACACCCATTAAAATTTCTTCAGCTTCGGCAATAGATGGCTCTTCAATAGTGACGGGTTGGAAACGGCGTTCAAGTGCGGCATCCTTTTCAATATACTTTCTATATTCCTTAAAGGTAGTAGCACCTATTACCTGAATTTCACCACGGGACAATGCCGGCTTTAATATATTAGCGGCATTCATAGAGCCTTCTGCAGAATCGCCTGCACCTACAAGGTTATGAATTTCATCAATAAATAATATTATATTGCCTGCTTCCTTGATTTCGGAAACCAAGCCTTTTACTCGGCTTTCAAACTGACCCCTGAACTGAGTACCTGCAACAAGACCGGTAAGGTCCAAAAGGTGAATTTCCTTATCAAGCAGTCTTGCAGGGGCTTTTTTGTTTGCAATTTGTAGCGCCAAGCCTTCAGCAATAGCGGTTTTACCAACACCCGGTTCACCAATTAAGCAGGGGTTGTTTTTGGAACGACGCGAGAGTATTTGAATAGTTCTATATAATTCCTTATCCCTGCCGATAATAACATCTATTTTGCCGTCTCTTGCCTTTTCTGTAAGGTTCTGGCAGTACTGCTCCATAAACTTACGGCGTTTCTTTTTAGGCTTTTCGTTATCTTTTTCTTTTGCTTCGGTTTTTTCCTTATCCTGAGTATTGCCGCCGCCCGTCATACTACCGAAAATTTTATTAAAAAGCGGCATTGCGGGTGCAGTACCCAAATCAAAGGTTTCATCATTAAGCTCGCTGTCGTCCATTTCTTCATTAAGCGCCATGATATCCATAAATTGATCGCTCATTTGCTCAATATCATCATCAGAAATGTTTAATTTTTTAAGCATATCATCTACAGGCTTTAACCCCATTTCTTTTGCACAAACTAGACAAAGACCATTTGGCTCTGCATTAGGGTTAGTCATATCCGATAAAAATACTACTGCCGGACGTTTTTTGCACTTGGAACAAAGTTTCATTTTTAAGGCTCCTAAATAATGTTGGTTAAAAATTTAAAAAGAATAGTGTTTGATATATTTTCGTTATTAAAAATCCAAATACCGTTTTCGGTAAAAGAAATAACTAAAACAATAATTTCGCATACAATCAAGGCAATTACAAGCCCCTTTACAAAGCCAATAACACCGCCTAAGGTAGTATTAAGCTTACCTACTAAGCTAAACGAAAATAGTTTGTTTAAAAGCTTTGCTAAAAAGCCTACAATTATAAGCAATATTATTAAAAGTATAACCGCATAAATTGTTGATACAATCCCTGAAAATATGGGTTTTATTGTTGTTTGGGAGATATTTGTAAGCGCATCCTTAATATCGCCTTTACCGCTCTCGGTTAATGAGTCTTTGATACTTTCTTTATTAATACCAAAGCTTTCAGAATTATCAGTAACAAAAGACGGTAAATTACTCCAAACACCGTCAACCGTATCGGTAACAGTGCCTGTTGCGGTTTCGGATATAGAATTTACTATAGGTGGTTCGATAAATTTATCGTATGTAACTTGGGCTAAAGGTTCGCTTGCAGAAAATGCAATTACCACAGCCGCCACAAAGCCTATGGCCCCTACTATTGTACGAACAAAACCTTGCTTAGCTGAAATTATAACAGATAAAAGAATAATTGCAACAATAATTAAATCAATAATAAGACTCATTTATTATCCCCTTGCTCTAATTTTATTCTGGAAATTGCGTTATCGGTAATTACCGCCGCAGTGCTTTGACTAAACGGACAAATCCGCACCGCGCCAAAGCCATAATCAGCGCTTCGCATAATACTGCCATCGTTTGCCAAAATATTCACCTTGCTGTCGCTAAGAGTGTAAATATGCCCATCCTTTAGCGCAAAATCGGTAATAATGCCTTTAAATTTAAGTTCATATTTTAATTTGCCGCTTTTTGAAAATACTGCTATGCGGTTGTCGGTTTTATCGTTTTCACGGTTGTAAACCACCGCCATACCGCCATTGCCGCTTCTAAACATTGCGGTAGTGTAATCGTTTTTGTATTCCTGTGTTTTATAATTAGACCACTTAATAAAATCGTGCCCGTTATCAGTAATAACTGAAAAGCCACCCCCAAAGGAAGTATCTAAAGTATAAATTAAGGTGTTTTCATAACTTTTTTGATATTCAGGTGAAGATGATTTAAAATTAAAACAAAGCAGTTTTGAATTATAAGTACCCACTGCTGAGCTTATTGTTGAAACCGCCATTTTATTTCCGTGCGGCGCCAAGGCAACATTATTAACAAGGTCTTGGGATGAAAACCACTCGTACAAAAGCTTACCGTTTTTCTTAAAAACACTAACCTTTGCGGCATAACTGTCATCCGCGGTAACAAGTGCATACGATCCGTTATCCCCTATTGCTGCGGTTTTTATTTTTTCTTTGGTTTCCACCGTGTTTTGAAGACCGCTCAATGTAAAAATTAATGCTTCGGTAGAATTTTGCCCAAAAACAATTGCCCTTGTTTTTGAAGTTTTAAGCACAGGCTTTTCAAAGCCGTGAGTATGGGTGAAAATTCGCTTTCCTCCCGAAGAATAGGCTTCAATACTACTGCCTGTAAGTACATAATAGTACGAACCCTTTGAAATTGCATTCAAGGTAGTAGAGCTTTCTAAGGATATTGGATAACTACCAGACCCTATAGTAGCAACCGTGTTTGAAAGGCTTTCTACAACACCTGCGGGAATACACCATTCGCAAATAATCAATGCCGCAATTATAACCAAAGCGGCTAAAGAAAAACGCTTAAATCGCCTTTGGGTTTCAAGCTTTTTGCCTTTTACAACCTTCATATTTTTTCGCGGTTTTTGGGTTTTTGAGGAGGTCATCAAAATATCTTCGCGCAGGTTATTTTGTTTTAAGCGCTTTTTATTAACTTTTGGCGCCGATCTAAAACCGCTATGGCGGTTTTTCTTATATTGTGCCATAATCCTCCCCCTAATAGTGTACTTTTTCTAAGAATAATCCCTGCGGCGGTGCTGTCATACCAAGCGCCGCGCGGTCCTTATTTTTCATTATTTTTTCAATATCACAAACATTTATTTTGCCGTCAGATACTGCTACCGCCGTTCCTATAATTATACGCACCATATTGTATAAAAATCCATCAGCGGTGATATAAAGCTTTACATCGTCACCATTTTTTGTAACATAGCATTCGCTTACGGTTCTTACAGTATCTTCTACTGTTCTTCCCGAAGAAGAAAAGGCGTAAAAATCGTGTTTACCTATAATTGATTTAGCAAACTCGTTCATTTTTTCTATATCCAAAGGTCGTTCAATTTGCCAAGCAAACCTAAGCTTAAAAGGATCTTTTTTATTGCTATTATAGATATTATAGCAATATGTTTTACCTTTAGCGTTGTACCTTGCGTGGAAATCGGGCGCAATCTCTTTAGCATCTGTTACTGCAATATCATAAGGCAAAAGACCATTAAGACCGCGCAAAAAAGCTTCTTTGGGTATATTGTCGGTGCAATCTATATGAAAAGTGAACTCTTTTGCGTGAACACCTGCATCTGTACGCGAAGTGCCAACCACTGTCACCTTTTGCTTTAAAAGCTCGAATAAAGCATTTTCAATAACGCTTTGCACCGTTATAGCGTTTGGTTGGGACTGCCAACCGTGATATGCGGTGCCATCGTATGAAATTGTAATTAACATTCTTTTCATAAGGCACCACCTTTTTTAAAGAATAATATTAATAAGAACAACTGCTACACCGTAAATAAGTGTAACCGCCATAATTTTAAAATCAACCGCTGTTAGCTTTAACTGCTTCATACGGGTTTTACCTTCACCGCCGTTATAGCAACGGCATTCCATAGCTTCTGCCAATTCGTAAGCGCGTCTTACCGAAGAAATAAGCAAAGGTATTAAAATTGGGATTAGCGCCTTTATACGCTCAATAATACTACCGCTTTCAAGGTCGGCACCCCTTGCCTTTTGGGCATTCATAATCTTTTCGGCTTCCTCAACCAAGGTTGGTATAAACCTAAGCGCAATGGTCATCATAAGCGCCAACGTATGCACCGCACTTTTGAGACCTATAAACTTTAACGGGCTTAAAATGTGCTCTATACCATCTGTTAAATCGTTAGGAGTTGTAGTATAAGTAAGTGAAGAGCTTATTATTATTAAAAGCACAATTCTAAGTGCCATAAAAACAGCTCTGTAAAAGCCACCGTAAGTGATGGTAAGCTTCCAAACCTGTAATAAAACACCACTATCCGCATCACCGTATAACATATTTATTATAGAAGTAAGCAATATAATAGGCAAAACGGCTTTTAGGTTTTTAAGGTAGGTTTTAAGCGGTATTTTAGTAACCAAAATCACTATAGCTACAAAAACCAATGATAAAAGTAGCCCATACATATTTTGCGCTAAAAATATCATCACCACAATAAAAATAAGTAATAACATTTTTGCGCGTGGGTCGGCTTTGTGGATTGGTGATTTAGTTTCTATATACTGCCCAAAGGTTATATCTCTAAGCATTCCGCTCACCATCCTTTAGCTTTTTAAGTACCTCTACCGCACGCTCTACTGTAAATACATCATCGGGTACATTTATTCCCTTTTGTCTTAATATATCAAAAACGCGGGTAACAATAGGTACATTAAGCCCCATCTCGCGAAGCTTGTCACCATTTTTAAATACATTCTCTGTAGTGTCAAACATTGCAAGGGCGCCTTTGTTCATTACAAGCAGCTTATCTGCAAGTACAGCCATATCCTCCATACTGTGAGATATTATAATTACCGTAGCCTTTGTGGCTTTTCTATAGTTATAAATAATCTCCATAATATCCTGTCTGCCCTTAGGGTCAAGACCGGCAGTAGGCTCATCAAAAACAATTATTTTAGGGCGCATAGCCATTACACCCGCAATAGCTACCCTGCGCTTTTCACCGCCTGATAAATCAAATGGGGATTTTTGCAAATATTCTTTCTTTACACCAATAATTTCGCAGGTTTCTATAACCCGTTTTTCAAGCTCTTCACCCTGTATCCCCATATTTTTAGGGCCAAAGGCTATGTCCGAAAATACCGTTTCTTCAAAAAGCTGATATTCAGGGTACTGAAAAACAAGCCCCACCTTAGAGCGTATTTTTCTAATTTCTTTAGGGTTATCCCATATATTATTGTCTTCAATAAAAATTTCACCTGTTGTAGGCTTTAAAAGACCGTTTAAATGCTGTACGAGTGTAGATTTACCCGAGCCCGTATGCCCGATTATTCCCACAATCTCGCCCTCGTCTATGCTAAAGCTTACATTACTTACGGCATCCTTTATAAAAAAGGCATCTGTGCCGTAGGTGTAAGTCAGGTTTTTAACCTCTAAGATTGCCAATTATTTCTCCTCCAAGCAGGAAGCGATAGCTTCCGCTGTCTCTTCAATAGATAAAACATCGGTAGAAACATTAAAGCCGTTTTGCTTTAGCGCATATAAAACCTCAGTAGTTTGGGGTACCGAAAGACCTACCGATTTTAAAACTTCAACCTTTTTAAATATTTCTTTAGGGGTGTTGTCATCAATAATAACACCGTCGTTCATAACCATTACCCTGTCTGCCTTTTCGGCTTCTTCCATATAGTGTGTTATAAGCACTACGGTAATGCCCTTTTCTTTATTTAGTTTATGAAGTGTTGATACAATTTCTTTTCTGCCCTTAGGGTCAAGCATAGCGGTAGGCTCGTCCAGAATAAGACAGGAAGGCTGCATAGCAATAATGCCCGCTATAGCAATTCTTTGCTTTTGTCCGCCTGAAAGACGGTGTGGTGTTGATTCGCGGTATTCGTACATACCAACATTTTTTAAGGCTTCATCTACACGACCGCGTATAACCGCAGGCTCAAGCCCTAAGTTTTCGGGACCGAAAGCAACATCCTCTTCAACAATAGATGCCACAAGCTGATTATCGGGGTTTTGGAACACCATACCCACTTTACGCTTAACTTCGATTTCTTTGTCTTCATCCTTAGTGTTTATGCCATCAACTAAAACATCGCCGTCTGTAGGCTTTAAAAGGCCGTTTAAAAGCTTTGCTAAGGTAGATTTACCCGAGCCGTTATGACCGAGTATTACCGTAAAGCTCCCCTTTTTAATAGAAAATGAAACATTATCTACAGCTCGTTTTACAACGTCTTCATCTACATATTCATAAACTGCATTTCTTACTTCAATAATATTATCCATTATCTCTAATCCAAACTGTTGTATTACCGCAAGGCATTGAAAATCCCTTTTCGGTTATATTAAGCCCAATTTCATCGGTATAAACTGCACCCGTTCTTCCCTTTAGCGCATATTCCTTTACCATATAGTTTAAAACTGTGTGGGACATACCTGCCGTATAGGAATTTAAAAAGAAGAATAAAGCATTATCCGATAAAAGCTTGCCTGTCTCTGATAAAAGCTCAGCCAACTGCTGCTCCAATTTCCAAACTTCGCCGTTAGGACCCCTGCCGTACGATGGTGGGTCCATAATGATAGCATCGTACTTTTTACCACGCCTGATTTCACGCTTTACAAACTTTAAGCAGTCATCTACAAGCCAACGAACATTGGCGTTTTCAAGACCTGAAGCTGCTGCATTTTCCTTTGCCCACTGTACCATACCCTTTGAAGCATCAACATGGGTAACGCTTGCCCCTGCTGAAAGGCAAGCAACCGTAGCACCGCCTGTATAGGCAAATAAATTAAGCACCGAAACTTCGCGGTTTTCTTTTTCAATAAGCTTTTTCGCAAGCGACCAATTAACCGCCTGTTCGGGAAAAAGACCTGTATGCTTAAAGCCCATAGGCTTTAGTCTAAACTTTAAATCATCATATTTTATAGCCCAAACATCAGGCACCTTTTTATAGGTTTCCCAATGACCGCCGCCCGAATTTGAACGGTGGTATTTGGCGTGAGCATTATACCAAAGCGGATTTTTACGTTCACCCGACCAAATAATTTGTGGGTCGGGACGGATTAGTATAATATCGCCCCAACGCTCAAGCCGTTCGCCCGAATCGGCATCTATAAGCTCGTAATCATTAAATCCTTCAACAGTTCTCATTAAAAAAATCCTTTATAAAATCTTTTGCTGTGCGCATTCGCACTCATGCTTAATATCCAAATGGTCGTAAGCAAGCTTTGTAACACAGCGACCACGCGCGGTTCTTGTTAAAAAGCCTATTTGCATTAAATATGGCTCGTAAACATCTTCTATTGTAACTGCCTCTTCGCCTAAGGCTGCCGCCAAGGTATCAAGACCAACAGGACCGCCCGAATAATTTGTAATTATAGTGGTAAGCATCTTACGGTCAAAATCATCAAGACCCAATTCATCAATTTCAAACCTTGCTAATGCCTTTTGCGCCACTTCTTCAGTAATAACACCGTCATACTCAACCTGCGCTATATCTCTAACACGGCGGAGTAATCGGTTTGCAATACGCGGTGTACCGCGTGAGCGTGAAGCGATTTCTAAAGCGCCGTCAGGCTCGATAGCTATATCTAAAATCCCTGCCGAGCGAGTAACAATATCGGCTAGCTGCTCGGGTGTGTAAAGCTCTAATCTTAAAAGCACACCAAAGCGGTCACGCAAAGGGGCAGTTAACTGTCCCGAACGGGTTGTAGCGCCCACCAAAGTAAAGTGTGGTACATCAAGTCTTATCGAGCGTGCCGAAGGACCCTTGCCCAAAATAATATCGAGTGAAAAGTCTTCCATAGCGGGATACAAAATCTCTTCAACATTACGCGAAAGGCGGTGAATTTCATCAATAAATAACACATCGCCTTGGTTAAGTGAAGTTAAAATAGCAACCAAATCGCCCTGTTTTTCAATCGCAGGGCCCGATGTTACACGAAGATTAACCCCCATCTCTCTTGCAATAATGCCCGAGAGAGTGGTTTTACCAAGACCGGGAGGGCCGTAAAGCAAAACATGGTCAAGACTTTCGTTTCTTTGTAAAGCCGCTTTAATATATATTCTCAAATTTTCCTTAACCTTGTCCTGACCAATATAGTCATCCAAGGTTTTAGGGCGTAGAGTTAGCTCACCGTCATCTTCAGTATAGTTATAATCGGGAGAAACTATACGGTTTTCAAAATCCATTTCTTGTTCAATCATTTACTATATCCCCCTTGCGAGAGTTTTTAATGCGCCCTTTATAAGCTCTTCAGTAGAAAGGGTGGGATCTAATTTACCAACCGCGAGCGAAGCTTCACTTTGGGTATAGCCGAGTGACACCAATGCCGAAACCGCTTCTTTAGTATTAGTGTTGGCTGTAGCGTTGCCTACTGCCTTAATTACAATTTCATCACCTGTTTGTAGCGAGCCCACCTTATCCTTAAGCTCTAAAACAATTCGTTGTGCAAGCTTTAAGCCTACGCCCGTTGCAGCCGTAAGCGCCTTAGAGTCGTTACTTGCAATATATAAAGTAAGCTGTGAAGCCGTAAATTCTGACAATAAAGCCAAGCCAATTTTTGCGCCTACACCATTTACTGAAGTTATAAGCTTAAAGGCTTCTAATTCATCCAAATCCTTAAAGCCGTATAAATCCATAGCATCTTCGCGCACAGATAAGTAGGTATAAAGCATTATTTCTTCATTTTTTTGCGGTAGATTATAAAGAGTGTTTTTAGTAACAAAGCACTTATATCCTACGCCTGCACATTCTACTACTGCACAGGTGTTATCAGAATAAATAAGTTTTCCGCGAACAGAAGCTATCATAGTTTATCTCCTTAATAATGAATCAGAATAATGACCGTCACAAATCGCTATTGCTAATGCATCAGCAGTATCGTCAGGCTTGGGTACTGCTTTTAAAGCTAAAAGACTTTTAACCATCTCCATAACCTGATGCTTTTCCGCCCTGCCATAGCCTGTAACCGCCTGCTTTACCTGAAGCGGTGTGTATTCGAAAATTTCTACACCCTTATGTCTTGCTGCCAACACTATTACTCCCCTTGCCTGAGCAACATCAATAGCAGTAGTAGAGTTTGTGTTAAAATAAAGCTTTTCAATAGACAAACGGTCGGGCTTATATTTTTCAATAATTTCGCACATATCGTCATATATTACCGAAAGTCTTTCAGGAAAAGGTGTTTTAGCTTTAGTGGTAATAGCGCCGTATCCTGCAACCGAAAAACGATTTTTTGTGTAATCCACCACCCCGTAGCCCACTATTGCATAGCCGGGGTCTATACCCAAAATTCTCATTTTCCGTATCGCCTCCTTAAAATAAACACACTAATCCATATTAATTCATATTATTATATCACATATTAATCTGAACGGCAACAATTTTTTATTCAATAATCATATATTATATAATAAATTCACAAAGATTGACTTTTTCTAAAATATGGGATATTATTTATTTAAAAGCTGTAAAAACTATTAGAGGTGGATTATGAAGCTTAATGTTAAACGCACAGTACTTGTAGGCTTTGCATTTTTGTCAATCTTAGCCTTTTGGCAATTATACGATGGCCTTGTACCAAAAATTTTAACAACTACATTTGGTATTGGCGAAACCTATTCGGGTATTATTATGGCGCTTGATAATATTTTGGCCCTTTTCCTTTTGCCAATTTTTGGTTCCCTTTCGGATAAGTGTAAAAGTCCTTTAGGAAGACGCCGCCCGTTTATTTTGTTTGGTACTATTGCGGCGGTAGTTTTAATGATGGGCTTACCGCTACTCGACAATAGCTATTTCGCAAATCCAAGTCCTACTAAAATTGTTTTATTTATTATTAACCTAGGGCTCCTTTTAATCGCAATGGGTACATTCCGTAGCCCTGCCGTTGCCCTAATGCCTGATGTAACTCCAAAGCCTTTGCGCAGTAAGGGTAACGCAGTTATTAACCTTATGGGTGCTATAGGCGGTGTGCTTTATCTTATTATTACAAGCGTGCTTTATTCAAAAAGCCGCACCGACTCGCTTGAGCATATAAACTATCTTCCTATATTTATAATAGTAGGCGTAATAATGCTCATCTCACTTTTGATAGTAATGCTTGGTGTAAACGAGCCTAAGCTATGCAAAGAACAAGCCGAGTATGAAGCAAAACACCCCGAAGAAAATTTAGCGGTTAAAGACACCGACTCCCAAGAAGAAAAAATGCCAAAGGATGTTAAACGAAGCCTTATATTCCTTTTACTTTCGGTTGCGCTTTGGTATATTGGTTATAACGGTATTACCACTTGGTTTACCGTATATGCAGATAAAATGTGGGGTATGGAGATTGGTCAGGCATCGCTTTGCTTAACCGTTGCAACTGCAGGCGCAATTGCAAGCTATATACCCATTGGCGCTGTTTCGGGACGTTTTGGCAGAAAGCTTATAATAAAGCTTGGTGTAATACTTCTTGCCGCATGCTTCTTTGTAGGATATATTTATACCCTTTTATATCACGAATTCCACATAATACTCTTATTACTCTTCGCACTTGTAGGTGTTGCTTGGGCGGCGATAAACGTTAATAGCTTCCCAATGGTTGTAGAAATGTGTTCAGGCAGTGCAGTAGGTAAATTTACCGGTCTTTACTACACCTTTAGTATGTCGGCACAAATTGTAACCCCTGTCCTTGCAGGCAAATTACTTGATATAAGCTATACTACATTATTCCCCTATGCCGCTATAGCGGTAGCACTTGCCTTTGTAACAATGTGCTTTGTAAAGCATGGCGACAACAAGGTAGTTACTAAAAAAGGTTTGGAGGCCTTTGATATAGATGATTAAAGCTTTAATCATATTAGCAATTTTATTTTTGCTATATATTTTCACATTAAGCGGAAGAACAAAATTTACCGATTTTAAGGAATTTAAAAAACATAAATTTGCCCACCGCGGACTATTTGGCAACGGCATCCCCGAAAATAGCCTTAAGGCCTTTAAAAATGCCGTCGCAAACGGCTTTGGCGCCGAGCTTGATATCCATTTAACCAAGGACGGCAATTTAGCTGTTATTCACGATGCGTCGCTTTTGCGAACTGCAGGTGTGGACCTTAAAATTGAAGATTTAACCCTTTTAGAAGCGCAAAGCTACGGCTTAGAAGACACAGATGAAAAAATCCCTTCTTTAGAGGATGTTTTAGCGCTTTTCGAAGGCAAATATCCCCTTATAATCGAGCTAAAATCTGAAAACAACAACGTAAACGAGCTTTGCAGTAAAGCGGCTGAAGTGTTAGCTAATTATGAGGGCATTTACTGTATAGAAAGCTTCGACCCACGCTGTGTAAGGTGGTTTTATAAAAATAAGCCTAATGTTATACGCGGTCAGTTATCTTCAAACTTTTTAAAGGATAAAAATGTCAAAAAGAACTTTTTCCAAAAGCTTACTATGACACTGCTTCTTACTAACTTTTTAACTAAGCCCGATTTTATTGCATTTTCTTTTAAGGACAGAAAATTCTTTTCCTTTGTCCTTTCTACCGAACTTTTTAAACTTCAAAAGGTTGCTTGGACAATTAAAACTAAAGAAGATGTTGAAACTGCAATTAAAGAAAATATAATCCCCATTTTTGAGGATAGATAAAGCTAAAACATATAATAAAAAGGAGAATTATTATGAGTGATTTAAGGACCGAAAGCAAAATGAAGTATCCGCGTTTATGCGCGCACAGAGGCTTCCCAAATGTTGCGCCCGAAAACAGCATACCCGCTTACGAAGCGGCGGTTAACGCGTGTGCCGATGAAATTGAATACGATATCTGGTCCACTACAGACGGTGTGCTTGTTTCGTGTCACGACCCCGTACTTGACCGCGTTAGCGACGGCGAAGGCAAAATTTACGAAAAAACCTATGACGAGCTTTTAAAGTTGGATTTTGGTGTAAAATTCAGCCAAGAATTTAAAGGCCTTAAAATTCCGACTTTTGAAGAAATTTTGCAAAAATTCAGCGGCAAGGTTGTTATGAATATACATATTAAAATTTGGGATTTAGATTATCTTGATCCCAAAATTCAAGAAATTATTGACCTTATTCGCAAATATAACGCAGAAGATTATTCTTATATTCAGGCTTCTAACGCAAAAACAATGCAAAAATTTATGCAAGCCGCACCCGATATTCATTGCGCACTCGGTTGGGACGGTAAGGAAACCGGCAAAGACCTTGTTGAACGCGCTATTAAAATCGGTGCTCATAAGGTTCAGTTTTTCAAACCCCATTACGATAAAGAAGCAATGGAATTAGCCCATAAACACGGCATTATTTGTAATGTTTTCTGGTCGGATGAGCTCGCTGAAGCCAAAGAAATTTTCGCTCTCGGCGCTGACTGTATTCTTACTAATAAATACGATGAAGTAGTAAAAGGCTTCAAATAATATAAATAAATAGCAAATGCATAGAGCCCATAAGGTTCTATGCATTTTGTGTTATATAAATGAAATTTTTTGTTAAATACCATAGGTTTTGACGGATAAAGTGTTTTTTCAAGATTTACTCCTCATCCACCGCAAGCAGTAAGACCCCTCGGCTTCGCTCGGGGTGACAGTTTTTTGTCATTTCGAGCGAATGCGAGAAATCTTTTTTTAACATAAGAAAAAGCGGTAAGCTTTCGCCTACCGCCAATTGTAAAAACAATTTTAGAAATGGACTTGACACAGGAGAACCGTCACCTTGTCTCCCCTGTTACCTTCTACCCTTGATGTTCCTTAATCAATAATATTATGGTAACCGCCAAGAATAGAATTGAAAAAATAAAAAAAACTATAGAAAGTAATAATTTTTGATTTTTTATTAAATGTACAAAATATGCTATTGAACAAATGCTACAAATCAACGTTATATATTTGATATAATTATTCATTGTAATTCTCCCTTTAATATGAATATTTCCACTTTACATCTCGACTCGACATTTTTACACCGCATTGTTTTGCATAAGCAACCAGTGAGACAAAGTGAGACAAGGGGACGGTTCTCTTGTCTCTACTCACCTGCAATTTTTATTAAATTACGCCTTGCTGTCTCAATAAGAAGAAAAGTAAAAAGAAAGCAACCGCCAAAACTAATAATATTATTGCTAATAGGGTTCTTTTCGCTTTAAAAAAACGAATTGAGTATGACAAAGAGGAATAACCCAATAGAATAATGATAAAAAAAATAATAAATTTCATCTCTTTTAACCCCCTGTGTTCACCTTTTTACCAAGAAAATAGCTTTATCCCATGTATGTAAATTAATATTGATATTATAACAAAGTAATATAAAATACCAAATAAAATTACAAGTATATGCGTTCTAACATCACTACCAAAACCAACAGAATTAGGATTATAAAACGAAACGTAATACGTAAATCTACCTATAAATATAAATATAATACTAGCAATTACCATAAATTCGACAAAATATAATAGGTTGATTGTTTTTGATGTTTCTACAATTTCCAAAAGCAAAAATAGAATCAAACAAACACCCGTATTAGAGTATGAAAGAAAAGAATATTTGGAATCCTTATAACGCACCTTTGTATCGTGAACTGGGAAAAATGCTTCTTTAATTTGTGAAAGGTTAGCTATTTTGGGGACGGGTGGACTGCTATATTTGCTATGTTTTGAGTATATTTGATACTTTCTTACCTCATTTTTTCTAAAAACAACATTTCTTAAAATAAAGAATGTTAAAACCCAAACAAAACAAGATATGTATATTGGTAACAATGCAAAAATATATAAAGAAACAGAATAAGCAATGAAATTTTGATAAAAATCAATAACCCTAAGCCAATTTGCTTTTTTAATTTTAATAATAAAAACTAATAGAACAACAAAAATGATAAATAAAACTACATTAACCGAAAATGCTTGTATAATTTTTATTAAAAGTTCGATAATCTTATCTTCAATCATATATTACCAATCCTTTTTAGACTTTAAGTAAGTATTTAAAGAACAAGTGGTGGTTTTATTATGTAGAATTATCTTAAAGCCTTTACCCTGTGCCCCTTATATCGCTTTTATGAAAATATCCATATAACTAATTGCGCTATTCCAAAAATCAATGTAATAATCACTACGGTTGCAACTATCATAGCAAGAATTTGAATAAATATCCTTAAAGAAGTATTTTTAATGAAATCAAATAAATGAATAATATAGTCAAAAATAAACTCTAAAGGTTCCATAAATGTTATCATTTACTCTTAATTGTATTGAAACACATTGGAACGGTCTATTGTTCCTTGTCTTTTATTTGAGCCGTCACTTGTCTTCTGCGAACATTTATTATAGAAAGTATAACAGCTGAAGAAAACGGTAAAATAGCAGGTAATGCCAAGCGATGATATTGTATAGAACCACGGGCGATATTCAAAGAATTTGCATAGTTGTCTGATAGTAATGTAATTATGAAAAACAAAAATACTGTAATATACATTATCACTTCAACAAAATTACCACTATCGCTCTTTTTGAAACACAACAATATAATTGCTGAAACAATAGATGAAAATATAAAAAATATAATAAACATTTGAAAATTTATTGTCATTTTCAATCCTATTGAAAAAATTGTCCAAACAATTGAAAGTAAATCAAAACAAATTGATAGCCATATAAAAAATTTTTTAAAATAAACCAACAATCTATATCACCTTATGTTTTTAAATTATAATTTTTTAAAAACGCAATACACAGGGAGACAATAGAACCGTCCCCTTGTGTTATTCCTTGTGTTATTCAGAACCGTCCCCTGTCTTCCTAGAACCTTCCTGTGTCTTTTGCATTTTTCTATGCAAATAATACCTAAAAGATAAATATTCTATAATAAAAGCAACATAATTTATCAAAATTAAAAAAGGTATGTCAAAAAGACGCAATAAATTTGTTTGTGAAAATTCCTCTTCTACACGTTTTAAATAAGCCGTATATAAAAAACCATCTATTAGAATAGCACTTAGAAGTTCTATACCAATCATAAAAATAGTTTTATCCAACGTCGGTAATTTTTCCCCATCAGGAAATCTTGAAAACAATTTGTCAAAATCCAATTTAAAAACAACTAAACAAATAATTACAAAAACTAAAGTAAAACACAAATTAATATATTTAATGTAATTAAAATATTGCAATAAATCAGTTGCAGAATTTATTATAAAAAAATATATAATCCAAAAAAAAGTGAATATTAAATTGGTTATACAAAAAGATAATGTAATTGCTGTATTTTTCACTATGCTTTCAATCCCTTGGTGTTCTTATTAACAAAACTTTTCTGAGACAAGGGGACGGTTCTCTTGTCTCCTGTAATTATAAGAATTAATATTTAAAATAATTATATACTCTTTAAGTTGCAATGTCAATAAATCGGAAAAGCGACAAATTAAAAAGCCTTCCCCGGTAGGGGAAGGTGGCAAAACCGCAGTTTCTGACGGATGAAGTGTTATTTCATCAAGTCTTACTCCTCATCCACCGCAAGCAGTAAGACC
>JAZSCF010000015.1:0-16545 GCA_045602785.1 Acutalibacteraceae bacterium | reverse complement strand
GAGCAGACTAAGAAGTTTACTGTAAAAGATGGTCAAACCCTTGTTTACCACGGATTGCACGTAGGCGGCGGTTTTAAAGGTTATCTCGATAACTTCCGTGTATATGAAGGCGACAAATTAGTTGCACAATTCGAATTTGATGCTTCTTGCAATGGTAAAGAAAGTTCCGGCGCAACAGTTGTTGCATTACCTCTTTCAGTTGTTTGCGACCACGTATATGACAATGCATGTGATACAATATGTAATATATGTGAAGAAGAACGCGAAGTAGGCGGTCACGTTTACAGCGGTTCATCGGATGCAGATTGTAATGAATGCGGAGCTGTTCGCGAAATAAAAGATACTGCAATTTATTTTGATAATACTTCTAAGAACAATTTCTGGGTAACCAAAAAAGATGCGTCTCACCTTGAATTGGGTATGGAAGAACTCAATCTTTCTGCAGACAAGACTTATACTGTTGATTTTGACGTTTATGCATTAACAGCAGGTTCAAACATTGTTTTTGGTGGTACAAAAGCCACATGGGACACTACCGCTGCGATTGATGGCAACGATGGTAGTCACCAATTATGGAAGAGTGCTCCAACTACCTTAAACACTTGGACACACTATTCATTTAACGTTACTACAGTTGCTGAGTGGAAAGGTTTAATTTTCTATGTAATCGGTGACGGCTTCAAAGGATACATTGATAACTTTACCGTTAAAGAAGGCAACACTGTTGTTGCTTCTTATGAAGCTGATGGCGCTGACATTGGCTTAACAAGCAACTGTGCTTCTGTTGTTGAATTACCTGCAAAAGTAGCATATGCAAAGAATCCTGATTGCGCAATTTACTTTGATAATACTTCTAAGAACAATTTCTGGGTAACCAAAAAAGATGCGTCTCACCCTGAATTGGGTATGGAAGAACTCAATCTTTCTGCAGACAAGACTTATACTGTTGATTTTGACGTTTATGCATTAACAGCAGGTTCAAACATTGTTTTAGGCGCTACAACAGCTACCTGGGATACTACTACTGCAATCGACGGCGGTCACCAAGTATGGAAACCCGCTCCTGCTGCAGTAAATACTTGGGAACATTATTCATTTAACGTTACTACAACTGCTGAGTGGAAAGGTTTAATTTTCTATGTAATCGGTGACGGCTTCAAAGGTTATATTGATAACTTTACCGTTAAAGAAGGCAACACTGTTGTTGCTTATTATGAACCAACTAATACTACATTAACAAGCAACTGTGCTTCTGTTGTTGCATTACCATATTGTTTTGCAGTTGATAGCACTGCTCATGATTGGGAAGCAGCTGACTGCGATACCGCTAAGACCTGTAAGGTTTGCGGCGTTACAGAAGGCGAAGCTCTTGGACATAAGTTCACTAACTATGTATCAAACGAAGATGCAACCTGTGCAGAAGACGGTACAAAGACAGCTGAATGTGACAATGGTTGCGGCAAAAAAGATACAATAGCTGATGTAGGCACTAAGCTCAGTCATAAGTTCACTAACTATGTATCAAATGAAGATGCAACCTGTACAGAAGACGGCACAAAGACAGCTGAATGTGACAATGGTTGCGGCGAAGAAGATACTATAGCTGATGTTGGCTCTAAGCTTGGTCATAAGTTCACTAACTATGTATCAAATGAAGATGCAACTTGTACAGAAGACGGCACTAAGACCGCCGAATGCGACAACGATTGTGGCGAAGAAGATACTATAGCTGATGTTGGTTCTAAGCTTGGTCATAAGTTCACTGAGTATGTATCAAATGAAGATGCAACCTGTACAAAAGACGGTACTAAGACAGCTGTTTGTGATAATGATTGCGGCGAAGAAGATACTATAGCTGATGTAGGCACTAAGCTTGGTCATAAGTCTGACAAAGGCACAGTAACCAAAAAGGCTACTTGCACAGCAACCGGCATAAAGACTTACAAGTGTACAGTATGTAAGACTACATTAAAGTCTGAAACAGTTGCTAAGATAGCTCACTCTTACAAGACCATAACAACTAAGGCTACAACTAAGAAGAACGGTAGCATAGTTAAGAAGTGCTCAGTATGTGGTAAGGTTTATAGCACAACTAAGATTTACTATGCTAAGAAGGTTAAACTTTCTACCACCGAATATACCTACTCAAGCAGTAAGACAAGAAAGCCATCTGTTAAGGTATATGACTACAAGGGTAATAAGATTTCTTCTAAGTACTACACTGTAAGCTATGCTTCCGGACGTAAGAAAGTAGGCAAGTACAAGGTTACTATTAAGCTTAAGGGTAACTACAGCGGTACATTAACTGCATACTTCACAATTAATCCTAAGGAAAGCAAGGTTGAAAAGCTCACAGCAGCTAAGAAGAGCCTAAAGGTTAAGATTAAGAAGGTTTCTTCACAGGCTACAGGTTACGAGATTCAGTACTCAACTTCCTGCAAGTTCAGTTCTAAGTATACAAAGACTAAGAAGGTAACAAGCTACAAGACAACATCTGTAACTCTTAAGAGCCTTAAAGCTAAGAAGACCTACTATGTAAGAGTACGTACTTACAAGGTTGTAGACGGTAAGAAGTACTATTCAGATTGGTCATCTAAAAAGTCTAAGAAGACTAAATAATAATGGTTTAAAATAACCTATACTTTTATGAAAAGGTATTGTATTAATAATACCTAACTATATTGCGAAAAAACTCTCGTGGAAACACGAGAGTTTTGCGCAAAATGTTATATTAAATTATGTGTTTTGAGGAATATTATGAAGAATTTTAAAGTAATTATTAACAATCATTCAAATGTTGCGGCTAGTATGATAAAAAATATCCCCGAAAGAAACGGTCAAGAAAGACCTGATATGCTGAAATATAGAGTAGAAGAAAATGAAAGCTATAATGAATCGCGTGTTTATGTAAAAAGCAACAAAATTTTCAATATTTCAAATGAACCTTTGCGCTTATCTCATTTAAGTTCTTTATATCTTGATAATATTGCTCCAAACTTCCATAACAAAGAGGTTTATATCCATTTATGCAACTTTGCTTGGCAGGGAGAAGCTCAATGGGTTAAATATACCCCTTATCAAATGGGGTTATATCCTGTTGCAAAGCATTCTTTTTCGCATATAGATAAAACTATCTCAAATACGGGCAGTTGGTCTACCCATAAGTATTATCCAATTATCTTAATTGAAGATAAGCAAGATAATAAGGTTTGGTTTTTTGAACTTGAATCCAGTGCTAACTGGTCATTTGAGCTTGGAACAAATATTGAAAACGAAGTTTGTTATTTAACATTGGATTGTTGTGCTTGCAGTGAAAACAATAACGGATTTTATAAAACCTTAAATTCAGGTGATTCATTTGAAACACCAAACGTTTTATACGGTGTATCCGATAACTTTGAAAATGCGATTATTTCACTTTTGAAATATAAGCGTAGTACAGGATTACGTCCTACCGAATTACCTGTATGCTTTAACGATTATATGAATTGCTTGTGGGCAATGCCTACTCGCGAAAAGCTTATACCGCTTATTGATGCTGCCGCTAACGTTGGCGCTGAGCTATTTTGTATTGATGACGGTTGGTTTATT
Source organism: Acutalibacteraceae bacterium (assembly GCA_045602785.1). Taxonomy (GTDB): domain Bacteria; phylum Bacillota; class Clostridia; order Oscillospirales; family Acutalibacteraceae; genus UBA737. Next base: position 12,954 of record JAZSCF010000015.1, on the reverse strand, counting down.
CGCAACGGTAATGGCACAGATTTTGGTGATTGGATTGAAAATGATTCCCTTTTCGGTGAAGGCGGTTTTAAATCAATTATTGACTATATTAAGGGTAAGGGAATGATACCTGGAATTTGGCTTGAATTGGAAACAGCTTTTTCTTATTCTGCAATTTCAAAAATTGCCCCTAATGCAATTATTACCCGATGCGGACAACCTATTGGCGAAGAAAGGCAATTTTTAAACTTCTCTTGCAAAGAAGTTGTTGATTACTTGTATTCAAGGGTAAAGCATCTTTATGATTTAGGTATTCGCTATATTAAAAACGATTACAATCACAGTACAGGTATTGGTTGTGATGGTAATGTGGGCTCTTTTGCTGCAAACCTTTTAGAAAATAATCGCAAGTTCTTTGCTTTTATTGATAGACTGATTTCCGATATGCCTGACCTTACTATTGAAAACTGCGGTAGTGGTGCAATGCGTTGTGATAATGCTACATTAAAGCATTTTCATCTTCAAAGTACAAGCGACCAAGAAATTTTCACTAACAACCCGCCAATTATAAGAGGTATGCAGGCGTGTATGCCACCTGAAAAAATGGGCATTTGGAGTTATCCTTTCCCGGCTGTGTATAAATATCGTTTAGACATTAATTCCGCTTATGATGAAGCTTATATGCAACAAATGGCGGATGGTCAGCAAACAATATTTAATATGGCTTGTGCCTTTTTCGGCATAATGACTTTATCAGGTCACATAGAAAAATGTGATGAATATAATTTATCGCTTATAAGTAAAGCTATAACCGCTTATAAAGCAGACCGCGATTTTATTTTAAACAGTGTGCCTGTATTTATTGGTGAACAACAAAAGCTATTTACTAAGGGATACAGCGTTTTGGCTCTCAGGGATGATAAAAAGTTAAGGCTTGGTATTTTCCGCAATGGCGGTGAAGATTCTGTCACCGTAAACATTCCTAAGGAGTTTTCAAATGGTAATTTGAAAGAAATTTATCCTTGCATTAATGGTGATAAAACTGTTTCATTTAATGGCGATTCGCTTACAGTAAGCTTTAAAAATAGTCTTTCTGCTGCGGTTTATGAGATTACATTGTAATTTAAATAACTCTTTTAATGGTGAATTTAAAAATGTTTAATAAGAACGATTTTATAACAGCAACAAACGAATATAATACCCTTGAAAAAAGCGTACCTGCTCCATATTTAAGAAAATCTTTTATGTGTGATAATGCTACCGAAGGAACTTTAGCTATTGCGGCATGCGGTTTTTATGAGCTATTTCTTAATGGTAAAAAAATCACTAAAGGAATGCTTGCGCCTTATATTAGTAATACTGATGACTACATATATTATGATGAATATAAAGTGTCGCTAGAATATGGCGAAAATGTTATCGGAATAGTTTTAGGTAATGGTCTTCAAAATAATCCCGGTGGGTATGTTTGGGATTTTGATAAGGCTCCCTTTAGGAGTTCACCAAAGGTTGCATTAAATCTTGCATATAAAAATGCTGAAAATGAGTATGTAGTTATCAAAAGCGATGAAAGCTTTAAAACTCATTCATCGCCAATTTTGGCTGATGACTACCGCTTTGGTGAAACCTATGATGCAAATCTTGAAATAATAGGTTGGAATGAGCGAAATTTTGATGATTCAAATTGGAATTTTGCTATGCGTACAACCGCTCCCAACGGTGAAATCAAGCTATGTGAAGCCGAACCAATAGTAATAGAAACCGAAATTACTCCTGTTGATATTATTAAGGATGAAGACGGTTATATTTATGATTTTGGTATTTCAAATGCGGGTGTTTGTAGGTTAAAAATAAATGGTGTTAAGGGGCAAAAAATTGTTCTTCAACATACCGATTTATTAAAAGACGGAAAATTCCAGGTTGAAAATGTTTGGTTTGTGCGCGACTATTGGGAAAGAGACAAGCAGATTGTTCACAAGGATACTTATATCTGTAAGGGTGAAAAAAATGAAACCTATACACCAACCTTTACTTACCACGGTTTTCGTTATGTAAAGGTTACAGGAATTACCCCGGAACAAGCAACAAAGGATTTATTAACCTTTGTGGTTTTCCATAGCGATTTAAAATCAAGGGGATCTTTTAATTGCTCTAATGAAACGGTAAATAAGCTACAGGAAATGACAAGGCGTAGTGACCTTTCTAATTTCCATTATTTCCCAACAGATTGCCCACAACGTGAAAAGAATGGTTGGACTGCCGATGCGGCACTTTCTTGTGAGCAAATGCTTCTAAATTTCAACCCTGAAAATAGCTTTAAAGAATGGATGCACAGCATTATAAAAGCGCAATCAAGCGACGGGGTTATGCCTGGCATTGTTCCAACTGCAGGTTGGGGATATGATGCTCTAAACGGTCCTGCGTGGGATAGTGTGTTATTCTATCTGCCGTATTTTACATATATCTATCGCGGCGATACAGCTATGATTACCGAAGCGGCAGAAGCATTTATTAAATATTTTAAATATTTGGAAACAAGAAAAGATGAAAAAGGTCTTCTGAATTTCGGTTTAGGCGATTGGTGTCACGTTGGCCGCCACTCTCCCGAAGTAATGCCAAAAGCACCGCTTATCGTTACCGATAGCGTTATTTCAATGGACTTGGCAAATAAAGCCGCATTTATGTTTGATGTGGTAGGACTTAATGAATATAAAATCTATGTCGAAAATTTTGCAAGCGATTTAAGAACTAAAATCAGAGAAAATTTAATTGATTTTTCTACAATGACTGTTTTTGGTGAATGCCAGTCTTGTCAGGCTATGGGACTCTTTTACGGTATCTTTGAGCCTGAAGAAGAAAATGCGGCATTTGAAAAATTACTTGCCTTAATAAGTGAAGCCGATGACCATATTGATCTAGGTGTACTTGGAGGTAGGGTTATTTTCCATGTTCTAAGTAAATTTGGCTATTCCGATTTAGCGTTTAAAATGATTACTCGACCCGATTATCCGTCTTACGGTAACTGGATTGAAAGAGGCGCTACAACCCTTTGGGAAAACTTTGACCCCGATTTTGTTGATTCTCCAAATCATCATTTCTGGGGCGATATAAGTGCTTGGTTTATCAAGGTTTTAGGCGGAATTAACATTAATCCTACAGGAACGAACCCAAGCGAGTTGGTTATTAACCCACATTTTATTGATGCTCTTGATTTTGTTGAAGCAAGCCATATTTTACCGCAGGGTGAAGTTGCAGTTTTTTGGAAACGCAATCATGATTCAATTGAGGTTAAAATTAGCTTGCCTGAAGGCGTTAGTGGTTACTTTGTAGGCGGTGGTAACAAGGTGGCATTAGCTAAAGGTGAGAATAATTTTACTATTGTGCTTTAACCTGTGACTTTATATAATAAGAATACATAATTAATAGTTTGCGTTTTTTGTAAATAAAAATGATATTATTTTGAATTTAATAAGTCAATCAAGTTTTTGGAGGAAAAAATGATGTCATTTAAGTATAAGTGGGATATCAAAGAATACGATTTTTCGGCTTCAAGTGTAAGCTTTACCGCTGAAGATAAGGCGTTGCAAGGTGTTTTGGAGGATTGCGAAGCACTTTGTAAGGAAAATATTAAAACCTTTGCCGATTATGACGTTTTGATTGAAGGCGCTAAATATAATGGCGTCTGGCTTGAAACTCAGCCATTGGGTGGCGAAATGTACGCTAAACGCAGTATAGCAACCGCATTGGCTAATATTCTTATATTCTTCAGATATCAGCGTCGTGACGGTAAAATTCCCGGTATGATTTCTTATAGAGATCCTTGGTCGGGTTTGGTAGCACATTACGACTGGATGCAGGGTTGTTTTTTGCCATATCCCGCGCTTAAGCTATATTACCTTATAGGCGAGGATAAGGATTATTTGAATATGCTTTATAACGCTCTTAAGGATTTTGACGGTTATCTTTGGGCTTATCGTGACAGTACTGGAAACGGTTGCTTGGAAAACTGGTGTATTTGGGATGTTGGCGAGGATAATTGCACAGCTTATATGCTAAATGGACTTGCTATGCCTGAACACGGTGCATGGGGCAAGTCAACCCCACCGACCGATTTTATGAATATGCCTTATAAATCACCTCAATATATGGGTTATTCCTATGCTTGTCGTAAGGTTTTAGCTGAAATTTCAAGAATTTTGGAAAACGGCATGGCTGATGAATGGGAAGAAGGCGCAAAGTTTGTTCAAACACGCGCTAAGGAAGTTTTATGGGATAAGGAAAAACACGCATTTTATCTTCGTGATAAAAATGATGAAGTTATTCCTGCTCTTACACAAGAAAATATTAAGTGTATGTATAGCGGTCTTATGACACAGGAAATGGCTGATCAGTTTGTTCATGAGCATCTTTTAAATCCTGAAGAATTTTGGACACCATATCCCGTTCCTGCAATTGCAGCAAATGACCCTTATTTCCACGTAAATCAAGAGTATTCAAACTGCGCTGAAAAGCTTGCACAATTGGAAACAGAAGCACACGGCATTGATGATAATTCTTGGTCAGGTCCGATTAACGGCCTTGTATGGCAAAGATGTATAGAAGCACTTATCAATTACGGATATCATACCGAAGTGGTTATGATAGGTAAAAAGCTTTTGTCTATTCTTAAAAAACATCGCAAGTACGTTCAAAATTATAATCCGTTTACGGGAAATCCTGCAAACGGTATGGATGGCTATGGCCCGACAATGCTTTCAGCACTTGAATATATAAGTATGCTTTGCGGTGTTAACATAAGCTATAAAAAGGTTAGTTGGAGCGCCGCCACCGAAATTGGCGCCTTTACATACGTACAAAATATGTACGGCAAGGAATATAAGCTTGTGTCTGACGGTAAGGAAGTAACAGCTTATATTGATTCTAAGCAGATTTTTACGTCTACTGTTGGCGCAAGGATCGTAACCGATTTAGAAGGAAAACTGTTATCAATTTGGGGCATTGCCGAAAATGGCGTTGATTTCAGTATTGCTTACGAAGGTAAAAAAATAGAAAAAAGTCTTTTGGCGAATGATTGTATAAAGGAGTTTTAATATGGCGAATTTAGGCTATTTTAACAATGATAAAAAAGAATATACTATTACCGAGATGCGCCCGCGCAGACCGCTTAAGAATTTTCTTTGGAACGAGCAATTTATCTTAATTCTTGACCATTTTGGTTTTGGAGAAAGCTTTAGATATATAACTCCCGAAGAACGTAGATTTGTGGTTAATGATGGTGAAGCAGGTCGTTTGATTTATATAAAAGATCGCGAAAGCGGCGAATTTTACGATGCTAACCGCAATTATTCCAACAAACCGTTTGATAAATACGAATGTAATGTTGGTATAGGATATCAACAAATTGTTAGTGAGTATAAAGGTGTAGAGGTTAAATTTACACTTACTGTTCCGAAAGAGGGCTTTGCAGAGCTTTGGAAAATTGAAGTAAAGAATAACTCTAACGCTGCTAAAAAATTAGATTTAGTGCCTTATTGTAGGCCTTCTGTAAATGTGACAAGTCACTTGGCGTATGGTCGCGCTGATTATAATAAAGAGCTGGACGGACTTTATTTTTGTCACGATGCTTATAATATTATTCATAATTATGTAAGCATTTATATGAAAGCTTCAATGTCGCCCGATTCTTACGATATAAGCGATATTAATTTTAAAGGTGTATATAATTTACCTTCTGAACCGCAGGCACTTTATAATGAAAAGCTTTCGAATAAGGGTTCTTCTTTTGATGCTACATATTGCGGTGCAATGCAATTTAAATTGGATTTAGCTGTAGGTGAAGAAAAAGTTTTGTATGTAGCATTAGGTATGGCTACAGATTTAGAAGATGCTAAAGCTTCAAGCGATAAGTATTTAAAGCAAGGCTTTTTTGAAGAATCAATTGCAACTGTTAAAAAAGAAGCCGATGAAATGGATTCACTATATGTGCTAAATTCACCTGATGAATACTTTAACACAATGGTTAATATTTGGCTTAAAAGACAAATTTCCTTGGGTAAAACATGGGGTCGTGTTTATAATAAGGGCTTCCGTGATATTATGCAGGATACCGCAGGTCTTGCTGCATTTGACGGTAAATTTGCAAGAGAGAAGATTATGGTTTGCTTGGCTACGCAACGTCCTAACGGTAATCCTATGCGTTCGTTTGCACCTATTGACCGCGACCCATATTATGATGGTGCTGTTTGGACTCCTGAAACCATTTTGGCATACCTTAACGAAACAGGCGATTTAACCATTTTAGATGAAGATGTACCTTATTTTGAAAGTGATGACCACGGTACTGTATTCGAGCATATGTATCGCGGACTTCGTTTCTTGTTGGATAATCGCGGAGCTCGCAATATGGTTTTATGGGGCGGAGGCGACTGGAACGACTCTATAAATAATACAGGTAATCAGCTTAAAGGCGAAAGCGCTTGGCTTAGTATTGCTACTGTTAAAGCGATTAAAGAATTTTGCCGCATTTGCGAAATTATTGGCGGTAAAGATGACCTTATCGCTAAGCTTATGGAAGAAAGAGAAGTTTTAAAATCCGCTATTTTGGAAAATGCTTTTGAAGGCGACCAATTTATTTACGGTATTAACGACTGGGATGAAAAGGTTGGCTCGCACGAAAGCTATCAGGGCAAGACCTATCTTAATGCGCAATCTTGGGCGGTTCTTGCAGAAATGCTTGACACTGACGGCTTAAATAAAATTATGCAAACGGTAGAAGATAAGCTTAAGTGCGATTTTGGTTATGTACAATGTACCCCTGCTTATAGTGAAAGCGATTATCATATTGGCAGAATGGCTTACTTTATTCCTGGTGGATATGAAAACGGTTCGGTTTATAATCACGGTGTTGCTTTTAAAATTGCTGCCGATTGTAAGCTAGGTAAAGCTGACACCGCTTATGAAAGCTTAATGATGATGCGTTATGATAACCCGAAGAATGCTGATTCAGGTGTTGAGCCTTATGTAGTAACAAATATGTACTTTGGTCCACAGGAAAAATATCGTCCCGGTTTCTCATTTTATGCTTGGTTTACAGGTGCTGCAGGTTGGGTATACCGCAATATTACTGAGTTTATACTCGGTGTAAAGGGTGAATACACAGGTCTTCAAATTAGTCCTTGTATTCCATCTGTTTGGAATGAAGTTTCAGTTTCGCGTGTTTATAGGGGTGCGAGATATAATATCGCGTTCAAGAGAACGGGAACTTATAAGCTTATAGTTGATGGTGAAGCAATTGAAGGTAATATTGCTCCCATTTTCGAAAGCGGAACAGAACACAGTGTTATTTGTGAATTTTAATATTTATTTTAAACGACATCTCAAATTTGGGATGTCGTTTTACTTTTATAAACTATTTGATAACATTAAATGTGTTAAAAATCGGCTTTATTTTGGCTGTGTGAAAAGAATATATCGAAAGTGAGTTAGCGGTCGCATAATTATTAAAAATGACACAGTACCCGTTTTTAGCGATGATTAAGCTATATATAATTACAATAAGTTTAATATATCTTATTAAGTTAAATAAGCCAATAAAATTTGATTGCCAAAAAGCCCGTAAGTCCCCACAAAAAATCAATATTTGAAAACAAAAAATAGCAGTTGATTTTTTTAGTTTATAGATGTATAATGAGCGCAAATAAGATTAAATTGAGGATGGCAACCATGAAAAAAATCTCTAAATCAGAATACTTAAATAAAGTAAGAGGCTGTTGGTTGGGAAAAAATATAGGTGGAACATTAGGTGCACCTTTTGAGAGTGTTCGCACCGCAGCGGATATTGATTTTTATACACACGATTTATCTTTGGGGGCACTTCCTAATGATGACCTTGATTTGCAGCTTGCTTGGCTTAATGCGGTAGAGCGTTATGGCGTAGGCGTTAATGCTAAGATTTTAGCTGAATATTGGATTACTGCCGTTACACCTAACTGGGCTGAATACGGTGTGGGTAAAGCAAATCTGCGATTAGGACTTCAGCCACCGCTTTCGGGTGCTTATCGTAATCCTTATAAAGATTCTAATGGTGCTTGGATAAGAAGTGAAATTTGGGCTTGCCTTATGCCCGGTCATCCTGACCTAGCGGTTAAATATGCTTATGAGGATGCTATTGTAGACCATGCAGATGAAGGTGTTTATGCCGAGGTATTTACAGCAGCTATGGAAAGCGCTGCTTTCTCTGAAGATGATGTTTACAAGATTATAGAAATAGGTCTTTCATATATCCCTGCTGAATGTGATATAGCAAAAGCAGTAAAAATAGTAATTGATTCCGAAAAAGAGGGTCTTACTTGGAAGGAAGCAAGAAGCCGCTTACTTACCGAGATTCCCGATTCCTTTGGTCAACAAAGACATTCGCCTAATCCTGAAAACTTTCCCGAGGCCGAGTGGGGCTACGATGCGCCTGCAAACATAGGTCTTATGATTTTGGGTGTTTTATACGGCAAGGGTGATTTTAGCAAAAGCATTTGTATAGCTGCCGGCTGTGGCGAGGATGGTGACTGTACTGCCGCTACGGTTGGTGCGCTTTTAGGTATTATTATGGGTGCTGACAAGCTACCGAAAAAATGGCTTGAGCCTATTGGTGAAGAGATTAAAACATGTTCGCTTAATGTTAATAGCAGTGCGGTAAAAATTCCTAAAGATATTACAGAGCTTACAAACAGAACTTGTGTACTTATGCCTGCATTTTTAGGTGATAGCTTTGATATGTTTGCAACAGATGCTGAGATTTCACTTGAAGAGGGTGAAGAACTTTTTGATACCGTTCGTGATGAATGGATGATAAAGGCTTTCGCTTTTAAGGATAAGTATCCTGAAAGCTTTTTAAACTTTACTGACCAAACCGCTATTATGAAGGTGGATGTTACCGCTATTGATGGTATTGATGTAAAAGAGGGTAGTATAAAACGACTTAAAATTCATGCTGAAAACCTTACGGGCTTTGTGGGAAGTCCTTTGTGGCTTGAATTGCGTTGGAATTTACCTGATGGTTGGTCAATAGATAAGGGCACTAAAACTGCTATGTTTTTAGAGCAGTATCATTGTGGTTTGGGTCATGCTTATGCTGAAGTTAATGTAACGGTAGGAAAAATATTAGAACCGGTAACAACAATAGGTCTTGAAGTGACTGCGCATGATAGATGTGAAAAGGCATATATCCCTGTACAGTTTGTTTGCGAAGCGTAAGCTAAAGTAAGGATTTCCTTATTGCTCAAATTTATAAATCATTAAATATATATCGTCTTGAAGATTAAAACTATTGCAAAAAGCAGGTGTTAAAAAAGCATCTGCTTTTTGTTTACTTATAAAAATTTTTGTGGTATACTATATTTGTGAAAATTTGTATTTACGAGATGAGAGCGTGGATAAGTTTATTTTACATTCAAAATATAAGCCTACAGGTGACCAACCGCAAGCTATTGTCGAGTTGGTGGATGGATAAATAAGGACAGGATTATCGAGCTTGCGCTACTTATGATCCACAGTTCAAAAAATAGTTATTAAATTAAAACTCGAAAGATCGCTTGCGTGATAAGTGAAATTTATTTAAAGGAGAATTTGATTATGAGCGACTTAAAAATACCTTTTAACAATTATGTTTTAGAATTTGAAGAACCTGTTTTGTATGTTGATAATGAAAAACGGGGACGTAGCGGACATATGACACACGCTATGGCAGAATTTGCGCCTAATTGTTTTATTGATTTTAATTCCAACTGTACCATTCACCGCATTGATGGTCATACTCCTTACGGATTTATTGAATACCGTATTTCAAGAGATGGCGGAAACACGTATTCGGATATTCAAATTTTGGATTATTCTATGAAAAGCCTTTTAGACGGTGTTTATGCTATTTCTGTTGAAAAAGCAGTTGCTTGCGATGATGGAACCATAGTTGCTTTTTGTTTAAGAAATAACGCTATTGATGTGTGGTCTTGTCTGCCTTGGGTTACCCCTACTGTCGTAAGAAGCACAGACCAAGGAAAGACATGGAGCGAACCTGTGGAGTGCATTCCTTTTTCAGGTAGAATATATGATGCCATTTATAAAGATGGCGTTATTTACGTGTTGATTTTCTGCAATCCTAACCATCTCGGTAAAGACCCCGAACAGCATAAATATAGAGTTTATAAAAGCTTTGATAATGGTGTTACTTTTGAAGAGGCGTCAGTTATTCCTTTTGATATCATAGATCGCGGCTACGGCTCTTTTGTTTTCGACGGTGAAAACAGATTACATGCGTATACATATTATAAAACAGATGAAACCCTTATTGACCATGCTGTAAGTGATGATTTTGGTCTTAGTTGGGAAATTATGGAACAGTGCCATGTGGACAAGGGCGTAAGAAATCCACAAACAGCATATATTGACGGGATTTTTGTTATGCATGGTCGCTCGGCAGATGAAGATAAATTTGTATTCTATGCTTCTCTTGATGGCTCGGTGTGGAGTGATGCGGCGATAATCGCTCAGACCAATCCGTCGGGTCAGTATTATTCAAATAATCTAATTCTTAATGATGAAAATGGGAATTTTTTATTGGTACAGTATTCTGAACAGTATCACGGCAGTAAAGTGAATGTCAAACACCTAAAAATGCGAGTTAGAAAATTATAACGGATACGTGGTTTAATTTTTGTTTTGCGTGTTCGTAGGGATGCTGTCTATAATATTTCTGTTAAAACACAGGAAGTTATAAATTAACGCCTAAAGTATGTAGGCAATAAAGTACTATAGTTTAGTTTTGTGCGCAATTTTTTTATAATTTCGTGGTATAATGATTAATATAATTGTGTTTTACGAGGTGAGAGCGTGGATAAGTTTATTTTACATTCAAAATATAAGCCAACAGGTGACCAGCCGCAAGCAATTGAGCAGTTGGTTGAAGGTATAAACCGTGGCGATAAAGAGCAGGTACTTTTGGGTGTTACAGGCTCGGGTAAAACCTTTACAATGGCGAATATTATCGAGCGTGTAAACCGTCCGACCCTCGTTCTCGCTCATAATAAAACTTTAGCAGCTCAACTTTGTACCGAGTTTAAGGAATTCTTCCCCGAAAATGCGGTGGAATATTTTGTATCCTATTACGACTATTATCAGCCCGAAGCGTATATACCGGGAAGTGACACCTATATTGAAAAGGATTCTTCCATAAATGATGAAATTGATAAACTTCGCCATAGCGCAACCTGTGCTTTATCTGAAAGGCGAGATGTTATAATTGTCGCTTCGGTTTCGTGCATATATTCACTTGGTAACCCGATTGATTATAGAAATATGGTAATATCCTTACGACAGGGTATGGAGAAAAATCGCGATGAGCTTATTGCAAAGCTTGTTGATTTGCAGTACGAAAGAAACGATATTAATTTTGTAAGAAATAAGTTCCGTGTTCGCGGTGATACGGTTGAAATTTTTCCTGCTTATTCAATGGAAAATGCAGTAAGAGTTGAGTTTTTTGGTGATGAAATCGACCGAATATGCGAAATTAATACCGTAACGGGTGAAGTAAAGGCTTTGCTTTCGCATATTGCCATTTATCCTGCATCACATTATATTGTCCCACAAGACAAGCTTGAAGAAGCTTTGGCAGAACTCAAAGCCGAAATGGAAGAGCGCGAACGCTTTTTTATTGATAACCAAAAACTTTTAGAAGCTCAACGTATACGCCAACGCACAGAGTACGATATTGAAATGCTGCGTGAAATTGGCACTTGTAAGGGTATTGAAAACTATTCTCGCGTATTGTCGCGCCGACCAAAAGGCAGTACACCCTCTACACTTTTGGACTATTTTCCTGATGATTTTCTACTTTTTGTTGATGAATCGCACGTTACCTTACCGCAGGTTAGGGGTATGTACGGCGGAGATAGGGCAAGAAAGGAAAACCTTGTGGAATACGGTTTCCGTTTGCCTTCAGCTTTTGATAACAGACCGCTTAATTTTGAAGAATTTTACAGTCGTATAAATCAAGCGGTGTTTGTATCGGCAACGCCGGGTGACTTTGAAAAGGAAAAAGCAACGCAAATAACCGAACAGGTTATAAGGCCTACAGGTCTTTTAGACCCTGAAGTATCGGTGCGCCCGTCTGACGGACAAATTGATGATTTAGTAAGCGAAATTAATATTCGTATTAGCCGTAAGGAACGCGTTTTAATTACCACCTTAACCAAAAAAATGGCGGAAGATTTAACCGATTATCTATCTGAGCTTGATATTAAGGTTAAGTATATGCACTATGATATTGACACTATTGAGCGTATGGAAATTATCCGCGATTTACGTCTTGGTGAGTTTGATGTTTTAGTAGGTATCAACCTTTTACGCGAAGGCTTAGATATTCCTGAAGTATCATTAGTAGCAATACTTGATGCCGATAAGGAAGGCTTTTTACGTAGTGAAACTTCGCTTGTGCAAACAATAGGTCGTGCGGCTAGAAACGCGGGCGGTCAGGTTATAATGTATGCCGATAGCGTAACAAATTCTATGGAACGCGCTATATCCGAAACCTTACGCCGACGCTCAATTCAAATGCAATATAACGAAGAAAACGGCATAGTACCCAAAACCATTATTAAGGACGTACACGATGTGCTTGAAATTGGTACTAAGGTTAAGGAAAAATCTGTATCACAAATGTCAAAGGCGGAACGCGAAGCCGAGATTAAGCGCTTGACTAACGAGATGAAGCAAGCGGCTAAGATACTTGAATTTGAGTATGCCGCAACACTTAGAGATAAAATTAACAAATTAAGGAAGGGTTAGTAATTGGCTAACGAAAAAATAATTATAAAAGGTGCTAATGAACACAACTTAAAAAACATTGATGTAGAAATTCCGCGTGATAAGCTTGTGGTTTTCACAGGTCTTTCGGGTAGCGGTAAGTCTTCACTAGCTTTTGATACTATC
>JAZSCF010000014.1:0-4293 GCA_045602785.1 Acutalibacteraceae bacterium | reverse complement strand
GAAGCCAACCTCAAGATAAGATTTCCCATAGCATAAGCTAGTAAGGTCCCCGGAAGACTACCGGGTTGATAGGCTGCAAGTGTAAGCGTGGTGACACGTGTGCTAGGCAGTACTAATAGACCGAGGGCTTGACCTATTTTTTCGATCCATTCTTCTTTACTTGTTCAGTTTTCAGGGTGTGAGTAATAAGTAACACACAGAGATAACGGTTGTTATCTCTGTTTTTTTATGCTATAATGAAACTGGTTTGGCGAAACAATCCTGTTTCGCCGCAAAATCTTTGATTTTGCGACAAATTTTCACTTAAAATTTGTCCTTTTCCTTTGCAAAGAGTATCGTGCAAAATTAAATATGATAATTTAATTTTGCCAAAGCCACTTAATAAGAGGCTTGTCGAAACGCTTTTAGAGTGTTTCGACTAACTACAATCATTATAATTTTTTGGTGGTGATTATTTTGTATAATTTATATACTGTTGTTATGAAAGATACAGAATCTTCTGCGCATATGGAAACTGATGATTTAATAGCTATTGTTATAATAAGTGTTATAATGTTGGCTTTAGTTATTGGAATTATAAATGCTTTTGTTAGAGAAATGAAAAAACGAAAGCAACTTTTAAAGGAATTTGAAAAGGATGTTGAGTTATCACCAATTACCGAAGTTGATGCAGTAGTAGCAAAGAAAGAATGCTTTGTGAGAAGCTATGGTACTAAAATGCCAGAAAGTGTGAGAGAGTTTTATTTAACCTTCTCTACTTTTTCAGGGGAACATAAGCGCTATTCTGTTAAGGAAGAGCTGTATCTTTCGGTAGAAGAGGGTGTTTCTGGTACAATTGCGCTTGTTGATAATCAGTTTTTCGATTTTTATTTCGAAAAATAATATTGCCAAGAGAAAAATTTTATGTTAAACTAACATTAGTGGTATTTGAATATTAAAAACTGAGGTATTCATTATGAAAGATTTATTGCCCGCTAGCGACACAATGGTAGGCTTTTCTTTTGGACTACTAATTGTATTGTTAATTGCTTTAATAATTTTTACGGCAATTTTACTTGCTAAATTAAAAAAACTTAAGGAATACATAACTAAAGAAAAGGTTGATATTGCGGTCACTATTATTTCTATTATACTAATTGCTATGTGTATAGGCGGAATAATGGTGTATATATTCTGTATGAATGCGTTTGTTTAATTATGATTAATTTAAGATGGGCTTTTGCCCATCTTTTTTATTTTTACTGTTTACAATCAGTAGGAATTATGGTATAGTATCATACTGTGAGTAAAATAATTGAAAACGAGGTTAAAATGAATATATCGAAAATTAAAAATAAACTTATAGGTGACCGTGCGTTTTATTCGCGCGTAATAGCAATTTTACTGCCAATGATAATACAAAATACAGTTACTAATGTTGTTAGTCTTCTTGACAATATTATGGTTGGCCGTGTTGGAACACTGCAGATGTCGGCGGTGGCAATTGTAAATCAGTTAATAATGGTTTTAAATTTGTGTATATTTGGCGCACTTGCTGGAATTGGAATTTTTGCAGCTCAATATTACGGTGCAGGGGATGAGAAAGGCTTTAGATATTGCTTCAGAGCAAAAACTATTGTAGGTGTAGCGGTAGTTGCTATAAGCTCGGTAGTATTTTATATTTTCTCAGAGCCTATGATTTCGATATATATTTCAGCTGATACTTTACAAAGCGATGCTCAATTAACACTTAAATATGCAACCGAATATTTAAGAATTATGATAATCGGTCTATTGCCTTTTGCAATTTCGCAGGTTTTTGGCAGTACACTTAGGGAAATGGGCGAAACAAAGCTCCCAATGGTTGCTAGCGTAACCGCTATTTTCGTCAACTTGATTTTTAATTACTTATTAATTTTCGGAAGTTTTGGTTTTCCAAAATTGGGCGTTGCAGGTGCAGCTATAGCCACAGTTATGTCGAGATATGTAGAAACAATAATACTAATTGCTTTGACTGTTGCACATCGAAAGAAATATGTATTTATTATAGGTGCATTTAAAAGCCTTTATGTACCGAAAGCCTTGTGCGTTAGCATAGTGAAAAAGGGAACACCGCTATTTATTAACGAATTTTTGTGGTCTTTGGGTATGGCTGTGTTGTTACAATGCTACTCGGTTAGGGGTATTGGAGTAGTGGCAGCAGCCAATATATCCAACACAGTTAACAATTTGTTTAGTGTTGTATTTCTTACAATGGGTAGTGCGGTAGCAATTATTTTAGGACAGTATCTTGGTGCAAATGAAATTAAACAAGCAAAAGATGCGGTATGGAAGTTATTAGCACTTGCGGTAGCAGTTTGTGTAGTAATTGGTGGAATTTTGGCTATTTTATCACCATTTATACCGCATATTTATAAAACCGAACCCGCCGTTCGCGAGCTTGCAACAAAGTTTTTACTTGTTGTGGCATTACTTATGCCGGTTTATGCATTTGCACATAATGCTTATTTTACAATACGCTCGGGCGGAAGAACTATCATAACATTTTTATTTGATAGTGCGTTTACTTGGGGTGTAACAGTGCCCATTGCGTATGTGCTTGCAAATTTTACCGCTATGCCTATAGTACCAATATATTTGCTTATACAATCGCTTGAATTTGTAAAATGTGTTATAGGATTTATTCTTATTAAAAAAGGCGTTTGGGTTAGAAATATAGTAAAAAATTAGGTTAAAAAGAAGTTAGGGTATGCGTTGTACCGTTAAGGATACAACGCAGCGATATAAATCCCTTGAGGGATTTTCGATATGCACTATGGTGCTCGATATGTGCTGCGCACACGATATGTCCTACGGACGCGAGTAGGGATTTATATCATATCGCGTTTACCGCTAGGTAAACATATCGAATTTTACGAAGTAAAATATATCGAATTGCGAAGCAATATATCGCAAAATATCATTTCCTTTTGAGAAAGTAAAACGGATGTGTAGTATTTCTACACATCCGTTTAATGTTATTAAGTTCGCTACTGTCCTTTAGAGTACGACTCTTAGCCTTAACTTCTTTTTTTATGCTTTAAATATTAAATTAACAATTGAAAAGCCATCAAAAAGAAATTCCCAATCACTTTCGATATAAACAGACGGTTCGGTTGATTTTTTAATAGGTATAGCTATTATACATTGGTCGGTTTTGGTTTCGTATAAAGTGTATGCATTTAAAGCGTTAATAATAGGGGATAGTTCTCTTGATTTGCCGAAAAATTTTATACATAAATAATTATTACAATAAAAGACCAAAAGTGAACTTTTTTTAAAGATTTCGAGTAAAAGATAGCTATAAAGCTCTTTATTTATAATAAAATTACCGTTAATATTACTATTAAATCTTGTATTACTTTTAAGATATCCCGCCGCATTTAAAAGATTGCATGTAAGCTTGTTCATATCAACACATTTAACAGTTTCTTTGTGTAAAATTATCTCGCAAAAGTGAATTTTTTTTAAATTTTTAAAGTGTCGCTTCTCAGCACCGTGCTTTGCTATTGATGTTGATACGAAATTGCGTAGGGAAGACAGGTATCTTTCGAAAGAATTATGCAAAATTATCACATATTTAACCTCCTAAATATATGTTTATTATGCCAATTTATATAAAATTTAAAAAAATTGTTAAAATATATACAAAGTACTTGAAAAAATTTTAATAATAGAGTAAAATAAAATGGTAAAAAATTTAGGAGGTATATTCCAATGGTTAAAGTTGCAATTAACGGATTCGGCCGTATTGGTCGTCTCGCATTTCGTCAGATGTTCGGCGCTGAAGGTTACGATGTAGTAGCTATCAACGACCTTACAAAACCCTCTATGCTTGCTAATCTTTTAAAGTATGACACAGCACAGGGCGGCTACTGCGGTTACATTGGTGAAAATCTTCACACCGTAGCTGCTGATGACGAAGCTGGTACCATCACTGTAGATGGCAAAACTCTCAAAATCTATGCTGAAAAAGACGCTAAGGATCTTCCTTGGGGCGAACTCGGTGTTGACGTAGTTCTCGAATGCACCGGTTTCTACTGCTCTAAAGAAAAGAGCCAAGCTCATATCGATGCAGGTGCTAAGAAAGTTGTTATTTCTGCTCCCGCAGGTAACGACCTTCCCACTATCGTTTACAGCGTAAACGAAAACACCCTTACTAAAGAAGACAACATCATTTCTGCTGCTTCTTGCACCACAAACTGCTTAGCTCCTATGGCTAAGGTTCTTAACGATTATGCTCCTATTCAGAGCGGTATCATGAGCACTATCCAC
>JAZSCF010000013.1:0-14316 GCA_045602785.1 Acutalibacteraceae bacterium | reverse complement strand
CTTCATCCCCGATGGATCACTAAATGAAGCATTCCCTTTGGGAATATGAAGACGCTAACGTTGTTGAAGCAACCTTCGGTTATGAAGTGTGCTGCGGCACATAGGGGGAACGCTTCGCTTCATACGAGAGAAACGAGTGCTTCATTGGGCGTAAGCCCTACTTCGTATTTGCGAAGCAAATGCTTCATTTGAAAACTTTTTTATTAGACTTGCATAAATTGGTTAGTTCACGATTTCGGGTGCTATTCTTTTTAATGACTAATTGAATTTTTGGCGGAATAGTGATATAATATTATGTAGTGATGAGAACGAAAAAGCAATAAATAATAATCTCACCTAACTTTTAATAATTTATCAATTAAAAGAGGGGTACAATGAAAAAAATTTTTATAATTATTTTATCTGCTATTATTTGTGGTGCGGTAGCATTTGGCTGTTGCGAATTGTTAATAAAAAAACACTATTCGGCGCGCGGTACAATAATGGTTACGGTTGGTAATGAAGATAACTATATAACCGATTCCAGTGATGCCGCAGCTAATAGTCTTTTATCTACAGTAAAGGACTTGCTTTTGTCTGCTGATGAAATATATCATCAGCTTTCTAACCAACTTGACGGTAAGTATTCCGCTAATGAGCTTAAAAGTTTTGTTTCAATAACCAGACGAGAAGACAATTATCTTTATTGGGATATTGAGTTTAAAATGAGCGACGCGGAAACGGCAAAAATGGTAACAAATGCTTTTTTAGAGCTGGCACCTAAATATATAAGATCGTATATACCAAACTCATATACACGTATAGTTGACGAGAACAACCACACTGAATAATTTTCCTTGGTTTTTCTTAATGTTGTGGTACAATAATTTTAAATATTTAAATGAGGAAATGCTTATGTCAAAAATATATAAATCGGTTGATGAGTTAATCGGAAAAACTCCACTTGTAGAGCTTACAAATATTCAAAGGGATTTAAAGCTTGAAGCAAAGCTTCTTGCAAAGCTTGAATATTTTAATCCTGCGGGGTCTGTTAAAGACCGCGTTGCAAAATCAATGATAGATGATGCCGAAAGTAAGGGTATATTAAAAAAAGATTCTACTATTATTGAGCCAACTTCGGGTAATACGGGTATTGGTCTTGCGGCGGTTGCGGCGGCAAGAGGTTATAAGGCTATTATTGTAATGCCGGAAACAATGTCTGTAGAACGCCGATTACTTATGAAAGCCTACGGCGCCGAGCTTATATTAACTGATGGCAGCTTAGGAATGGCAGGCGCGATTAAAAAGGCGGAAGAGTTAGCTAAGGAAATACCAAACAGCTTTATTGCAGGACAGTTTGTAAACCCCGCTAATCCGCTTATACACACTAAAACCACAGGCCCTGAAATTTGGGAGGATACCGACGGGGAAGTTGATATTTTTGTTGCAGGCGCAGGTACGGGCGGTACAGTTACGGGTGTAGGCAGGTTTTTAAAATCTAAAAACCCTGATATTAAGATTGTTGCGGTTGAGCCAAAAAGCTCGGCAGTGCTATCAACAGGTGTTGCAGGCACACATAAAATACAGGGTATTGGTGCGGGCTTTGTTCCAAAGGTTCTTGATACAACGGTTTATGATGAAATCATAGCCGCTCCCGATGAAGATGCATTTTCCGCTTGCAAACTAATAGCCAAAAAAGAAGGACTGCTTGTGGGTATTTCTTCGGGTGCTGCTTTGAGCGCCGCTATAGAGCTTGCGAAAAGACCTGAATATAGGGGCAAAAATATTGTTGTTCTTTTACCCGATACAGGGGAGAGATATCTATCTACCCCGTTTTTTGTAGAATAATAAAAAAGCCAACCATTTCTAGTAAGAATCGGTTGGCTTTTAGTTTTAAAGGGCTTAGTTTTCTTCTTCTGTTTCTACTTCGGGTTCTACTTCGTCTTCTTTAAGCTTAATATCAGAAATAATAACATTAACCTTAGTAACAGCACTGCCTGTCATAGTTTGGATTTTATCTTTAACATTTTCCTGAACTTCTTGAGCGATGGTTTTAACGTTAACATCCTTGCTTACAATTATGTAAACGCTGATTTCCAAAGCGCCGTTTACACTTTCAACCTTAACGCCTGCAAAGGGGTTTTTGGATTTTACAATACCCTTAAGGTCAATATTCTTATTAGGAATACCAACAACGCCGTTTACTTCTGTAGCGGCGAGCTTAGTTATTTTCTTTAAAACATCAACATTAATAGAAAGAGCGGAGCTTGTTTTTGCCATTAGTATAACCTCCATATATAGTAACATTTTTAATAGTTTTTATTATTATACCATTTATTTTTATAGAAAACAACTTTTTTTTGAATTATTAGTTGTTTTTTTTACTAAAGTGGTTGCTTTTTTTACTATTGACTTATTTTAAGGGCGATATATAATAAAGTTAGATTATAAAAAATACTAAAAAGGGTGGTTTTATGGAAAGAAAAATTAGCCTGTGTATTGCCGCTTTATCGGGCACTTGGACCGAAAAATACGGCTTTCTTGATTCGCTTGATAAAATAAAAGAATTGGGAGCAGACGGTATAGATTTTGACTTAAATGATTATAATCTTTTTACGAATCCCGACTCTATTTATTCAAAATCGGAACAAGAATTTAGGGAGTATTTTGAAAATATAAAAAAAGAAGTGGATAAACGCGGTCTTACGGTTTTCCAAACCCACGGCACAATGCGTACCTTTAGGGAGAACGAAGAAGAATACAACACAGTAATCTTCCCCAAAAATGCCGAGCGCGATTTATTAGCTTCTAAAATTTTGGGTGCGCCTGTTTGTGTTTACCACCCCGGTAGCGAGCTTTCAAATCCTACTTCCACACCCAAAGAAATGCGATTTAGAGCGCGTAGAGCGTTTGGTCTTATTTTGCCGTATGCTAAAGAGTACGATGTTAAGGTTGCGCTTGAAACGGTGGGTTCTAATTGGACCTTAAACAATAAACTCGATTTTTTTGGCGGTTATGATGAGTTTAGAGCCTTGTTTGATGATGTTAAAAAAATGAATCCCGAATATGCGGACTGGTGGGTGTGCTGTATTGATACAGGGCATGTAAACCTTACAGTTCAGCACAATCAACCAACACCTGCCGATTTTATAAGGCTTATGGGCGATAACGTATATTGCTTGCATCTTCATGATAACGACGGTTATTTTGACGGTCACCGTATACCCTGCGGCGGTACTATTGATTGGGAAGATGTTTTTAAAGCATTAAAGGAAATTGGGTATAGCAACAACTTTAACTCTGAAGTTACTTTAAAATATATAAGCGATGATCTTATTGTCCCTACTGCCGAGTTTACAATCGCGATAATAAAAGATTTTATTAAAAGGTTTATAGATTAGGGGGCTGCTTTATGATAAGAAAAATTAGTCTTGCTATCGGGGATTTTGTCTCAAGATACGGATTAGAAAAGAGCTTGGATATTGCAAAGCAGGTTGGGGCAGATGGCATAGATTTTGACCTTCATAGATACAATCTTTTTAATGGTAGAGACCCTATTTATTCAAAATCGGAAGAAGAATTTAAAGCGTATTTTGAAAATATAAGAAAAGAAGTAGAAAAGCGTGGTCTTGTGGTTTTTCAAGCCCATGGTACAATGCGTACTTTTATGGAAGATAACGAAGAATATAATACTGTAACCTTCCCTAGAAATGCTGAATGCGACTTAAAGGCGGCACGTATTTTGGGCGCAAAATACTGTGTTTACCACCCCGGTAGCGATCTTTCAAACCCTAATGCTACACCTGAAGAAATGCGCTTTAGAGCGCGCAGAGCCTTTAAGAGTATATTACCTTTTGCTAAAGAAAACGGTGTCAAGGTGGCGCTTGAAACAGTAGGCGCTAACTGGACCTTAGGCAATAAGCTCGACTTTTTTGGCTCATTTGATGAATATAAAGCCTTATTTGATGATGTAAAAGGCAGTGAATACGGCGAATGGTTTGTTTGCTGTATTGATACAGGCCATATAAACTTAACAGGTCAGCATAATCAGCCTTCCGCCGCTGAGTTTGTAAGAAGACTTGGAAAGAATGTTGCTTGTTTGCATTTGCACGATAATTTCGGTATTGTTGACCATCACCGTGTTATAGGCGCAGGTACTACTGATTGGCATGATTTCTTTAAAGCTCTCAAAGAAGTTGGTTATGAAGGGGTTTACAATTCGGAAACCGATTTTGCGTATATAAGCGGCGACCTTATGATACCAACCGCCACTTTTACCGTTAAAACAATTAAAAGCTTTATTTCAAGGTATTAAAAATTACCCGAACATTTTTGATGTTCGGGTAACTTTTATTTTATGGGTATAATTTTAATTTTTGAAAGGTCTAAGCCTGATTCATTAACCGCAATATCCTGTATTTGCATAGTGTTGGCGGTGGTAAGACCGTCCGATTTAACAATAATATTTATACCGTCGTTACCAATAACCGCTACCGCCTCTTTAAAGCCCTTTGCCTTTAAAAGCGCTTCAATATTAGCTTCTTTTTTCATAGTGTCGGCAATGGCATTAATTTGCTTTAGTGCAGATTCTTTATCCTTATCGGTTAAGGCTTCACTTTTTAAAAGTTCTTTTACGGTATCGGTTGCGGTTTTTAGTTGCTTTTCGCGGTCAGCCTTTGCTGAAGCAAAGTAATCTTGCTGTGTGGCATTTGCCGATGTTTCAACCGCATTACTGGAGCTTGTAGATACAAAGGATGCTTCACCCAAATATTTTGTGGAGGTTGGCATATATTTTGTATTAAGCCATACTGCCGCTATTAAGGCTATTACCATAACGCCGATTGCTAGTTGTCCTTTACCTAAAACCTTACTTTTTTTCATTCTAATTTCCTCCTGCTATAGATACTCTTTGAGATGTAATATTTAATGCCGCCGTAACGGTATTTTCAATTTTTTGGGCAATAATTTCGTTATCTCCGCCCATACATACTATCGCAACACCGCGAATTTCAGGCATTTGGGTGGTTACAAGCAATGCTTGCTCACCGCCATCTGCCGTTTTTACGGTTATGTAGTCTTGTTTAGTTTCGCTGCTTGAAAGCTTAACACTTTCTTCCGATTTATCTTCGGTAGAGTCTTCCTTAATATCTGCATACTTGTATCGCATACCGCTTTCTAAAGTAACTATTACCGTAACATTTTTACTGCCTGTAATTTTTGTAACTAATTTTTTAACATCCTGTTCTAATTGTTCGCGGTATTCTATAGAAGACATACCCATATCTACGCTGGTTTCCTTGACATCTTCCTTTTTTGGAAAAAGCGAAGATGTGAAAATAAGCAAAATACCTATTATACCTATTATTACAAGAACCTTAGGGCTCTTTAGCGTATCCTTGTACTTTAAAATTAGGCTATTCATTTATTATTTCAACCTCTCGATTATCTAAAAGTCCCGCTAAAGCATTTATTACCTTTTGTTGTGGCTCGTTCGTTACGATAACCACTTTAGTAATTACTATGCTGCCGTCATCGGTTTTATCCGTAAAAATTGAAATTTTCCGGAAAGTTATATTTTGCTTTTTTAGTGTATAGGAAAAAACATACTCTGCGGCACTAGTGTCTAAGGCGTCGGTATTGATTTGATTATCCGTAAGAGATACGGCATTAAAATCAATACTTTTAAGCGGAACATTTGCGGCGGATATAATAATTATTAAAAAAACAAGACTAAAAATATATTTTATCTGCTTAGAAATATTACCTTTAGGGCAGATAATGTATAAAGAACCTATCAGCACCGAGCCCACACAAAAGCTTGTTATAAACTGTGTCATACATTAACACTTCCCATCACTACCGAAAGCGAGATTATAAACATAGCGCACGTTAGCAAAATTATGCCTATAAGTACCGAAAGCACCGTATCGAGCGACTGTAAAAGCCCTGAAATTTTTGAAAGCGAAAATTGGAGCGCCACAAAATCAGATACCCAAAGGGTTATACGCCACAAAACAAGCTCAATTATAATAGGCAAAAATATAAGGCAACATATAACCACACCGTAGATACCTACCGTTGATTTTAAAAGCGACATTGATGCTGTAAGCGTGCCTAGTGCTTCGGACAAAACACCCCCTGCAACAGGTACTGCCGAGCCGACTATAAACTTAGCGGTGCGCATAGATAAATTATCGGCATGGGCGTTTACAACTGTTTGTATGCTTAAAATTCCTAAAAAAACCGTTGTAATAAGGGAAAGCACCCATAAGGCTAATTTTTTAACCGCTTGCGAGATACCGCCACCGTTCATAAACGGTGAAACCCCTGCCGCAAGACTCAGGCTTAAATAACCGCCAATAAATGGGATAATTCCAAAGTTTGAAAGAAGACTAACCCCGTTTGCCGCGCCTAAAAGCATTGTACTCATAGAAACGCTGGTAACCGCCTTGCCTGTGGCGGCGGTTATTGCGGCAAAAATAGGGATAAAAGCCGTCATAAATGTAGCACAGGCTTTCATAGCGCCTATTGCTGTGTTTATTGAAGCAAAAATGGGGGTTATAATTGTCCCTGCAATAGAGATTGTTGCGGCATAGGTAACAATAGGACTTATTTCGGAATTTTCTTTTTCAAAAAGCAAAGCGTTTATTATAATAATCGCAGTTATTATACCTAAGGATATAAGCGGTTTTTTAAGTCCGTTTTTAAAAAAGGTAAGAATATGCGAAAAAACATTTTCGGTTTTTATATTGTTTATCCAGTTGTAGTCGCTAATATCAAGTCCGTTTTTGTTTATGTAATCGCGAACATCCTGCGGTAGCTTATCTTCTATTTCCAAAATACCGCTGTTTTCCAACTGCTCTTTATAAATGTTCGGTTCTTCGGCATAAGCGGTAGTTGTAAATAAAGTGATAAATAAAATAACAAAAAATAATTTTTTCATTTTGAAAATCCTAAAGCCGTTTCTAAAATGCTTAAAATAAGCGGAACCGAAAGAATAAAAATAGCGCATTTTCCTGCAAGTTCTGCCTTTAATGCTAATGAATTTTGCCCTGCATCACGGCAGGCTTCGGCAATAAAGGAAGTTATATAACCTATTCCTAATGCCTTGACTGCCACTTTAAAATAACTGCTGTCAATTCCGCTCTCTGATATTTTGTCTTTTATCAGGTTTAGGGGAGCGGTTATATTTTTTATAATAAGCGTTAGTACCACTAAAGCGGAGCAAACTGCTAATACGAGTGCATACTCAGCTTTATAGCTTTTAAGTATTATGCAAATCACAGCGGCTATAAAAATAAACCCTAATATTTTAAAAATATCCATACTAAAGCCCGAATAAATCCTTTACAGTGTCAAAAAGCTCGGCTACAGAGTTTACTACCATTAAAAGCACTACTACAAGACCTGCAAGGGTGGTAAGAAGCGCTTGTTCCTCTCTGCCCGAGCGTATAAGCACAAGATTAAGAACGGTGACAATAATGCCTATTGCCGCTATTTTAAATATAAAATCAACATCCATTTTTTAACCTCATAAAAATAAAATACAAATAAAAATACCACCAAGCACACCAATGCTTTTATAAAGCTTTCCAAGTTCTTTATATTGGCTTTCGGCATCATCTATTTGCTTATTTAAAAGCTCTGCCGCGAGCAAGCATCGGTTATACGCGCTTTCGCGGTCGAGTGACGCGATTTCACGAAACATACTTTCAATAATTTCGCAGTCGCTACTATATAGCCCACTATAATCTATAGGTGTTTTAAAGCATTTATCTTTAATGCGGTCAAGTTCTCCGTAAGAAAGCCTTAACCGTTCCTTAAATTCTAAAATGCTTTTTTTAAACATATTGAGCTTTTTGCATCGCATGTGTAGCTGGCTTGATTTTATAAAGCCTATAGCAGCAGATACTGTTATTATTAAAAGTAGTCCTAAAAGTTTAAATATAAGCTTCACAAAAAAGCTCCTTTGTGTCCATTATTCTTATCTTTCCGCCGTGCAAACGGGGGAGAAGGGCAATTTGGCTTATGGCACCGCTTCGCAGTAAAAGGTTTGTAACATTACGGGTTTTAAGCTCGTCAATGCTTCCGATGTGGGCGGTGGTTATAATGTTTACACCTGAATAAAAGCTATCGCTTACCTTTTTAAGCTCGTCTACGGTGGCAATTTCATCAAAAGCAATTATTTCGGGGAACATAGTGCGTAGCGCAATTTCTATGCCAATTGCCTTTTGCTCGGTTATTAAAACATCGGTATTACTGCCTAAATCGTTGGTATTTTTACCACAGCTGCTGCCTGATATTTCATAGCGGCTATCTATTACCGAAATTCTGAAAAGCTTGCCTAAAGCCCCGTTTGAAAGCTGTCTTATAAGGTCGCGCAAAACGGTGGTTTTGCCGCTTCCGGGGGCGCCTGCAATTAAAATACCGCCGCCGTTGTAGTTTCTTATAATTTCGTTTGAACACCCAAAAATTTCTCGCGCAATTCTAATATTAATGGAAGAAACATCGCGAAAGCTTCCGCTATCACCAATATTGCCGCACACACCCGCGCGTGAGCCGTTTTTCATAACTATGTACCCGTTTTTAAGCTCGTTTTCGTGGGCAAAAAACGAGTTGTTGCAAAGCCTTTTAAAGCTTTCTTCTAAATCATCTTTTGTAACTATAAAAAGGTCTTTAGAAATAAAAAATTGGGTTTGTCCGCTAATATTTATAAAAACGGTTTCATTTTCAACTGTAATGGCAAGCGGTAGCCCTGCTCGCATACGAATTTCGGTAGTACCCATTTTAATTTTATCGGGTAATTTTTCTAATACCGCGCGTGTTCGCGGTGATACCGCATAAAGCACATCGTAAAATCTTTCAATTTCTTGCATTTTGTTCACCTCACTAAATCTTATGAAGTGGTTGTCCTATATAGAACAATAATTTTATGCAAATCAGAAAGTTGAATTTTTAAATAAAAAATAAAACTGTGCAGAAATTTTCTGCACAGTTTATACATTTTCTTAATTGTAATTTATGATTGTAAGAATAAATGCTCTATTAAAATTTTAGTACCTAAGGCTATTAGGATTATACCGCCTGCAAGTTCGGCTTTAGATTTCCATTTAGCACCGTAAACATTGCCGATTTTAACACCGATTGCCGATAGGGTAAAGGTTATAATACCAATAAACGTCACCGCCAAATAAGCGTAGGTGTTATTTCCCTTTAAATCCATTGCAAGTGAAATACCTGCCGCCAGTGCATCAATACTTGTGGCTATTGCCATTACGAACATTGTTTTAAACGCAAAGGAAGAACAACCGCAGTCTTCTTCTATGTTTTCTTTTTCACGGGATTCCTTAATCATATTAAGACCAATAGCGCCAAGCAGCACAAATGCAATATAATGGTCAACAGCGGTTACATATTTTTCAAAGGCGGTGCCTAAAAAGTAGCCTATAAGCGGCATTAAAGCCTGAAATCCGCCAAACCATAGCCCCGTTATAAGCATATGCTTTTTTTCAAGTTTATATGTAGCAAGGCCTTTGCAAATAGACACCGCAAAGGCATCCATAGAAAGACCTATTGCCAAAAGTAAAAGCTCTATAATTCCCATTTTAAATCACTCTTATTAGTATATTCTAAGCAACTTAGATTATATACCAATATATAGAAAATGTCAAATTAAAATGGGCTCTAGTTGTTCACCTTTAAGCGCCTTTTCCACCGTTTCGGGTATAAGCTTAAAATCGCATATTAAAGAGTTATTCTTTTTATGCGGGTCATCTTGGCGGTAGGGCACAAAATAAATATTTTTAGTGTTGTGCAGCATTCCAATATTCTTAGCGCTAGCGCCCAAGGCGTCATTTGTGGCAATGCCTAATACAACAGGCTTATTGTTTCGCAAATGCGCCTTTATTGCCATTGTAACCGCGGTATCGGTAATGCCTAAGGCGTTTTTAGCAAGTGTATTGCCTGTGGCGGGGGCAACTACTAAAATATCAAGTAACCCTTTAGGACCTATAGGCTCGGCAGTAGCGATTGTATTAATTATTTTATTACCTGTTATCTCTTCCACTTCGTTTATTATGTCTTTCGCCTTGCCAAAACGGGTGTCTGTACTGCATACCGTTTCGGATAGAATGGGCAAAATTTTAATATTCTCTTTACTCAAAACTTTTAAGGCTTCTATAGATTCCCTTATAGTACAAAAGGAGCCTGTTATAGCGTAGCCTAAGGTTATATTTTGCATAATATTCTCCTTTTAATTATAAAAACGAATAAGCTCACTTACAGTTTTTGCTAAAATTCTTCCTGCGGTTTTTGGGGCAACTTTACCGGGGAGTGCAGGCGCATTTAAGGCGTTAAGACCGAGTGATTTGGCTTTTTCTAAATCAAATCCGCCTTTAGAGGATAAATCCATTAAAAGACTACAGGGTAAGTTTTTAAGGGTATTGTCAGGTAAAACTAAAGCATCAACCGTATTGAAAATAATATCATATCCTAAGTAAAGCTCGGGCAATTTTTCAGTATTTATGCTATTAAACCCGAGCGCTTCCAGTGCAGCAAAATCTTTAGGTTTTCGGGCACTCACAGTAACATTAGCACCAAGATTTTTTAGTCTGTTGGCTAAAATTTTCCCTACGCGACCGTAGCCTATAACTAAAATGTTGCTTTGCCAAATGGTGAAATCGGTGTTTTCTATAGCTATTTTTATTGCGCCCTCGGCAGTGGGGACAGCATTTAAAAGTGCGTAGCTGTCAAGGGTGTTATAGTCTATACAGTTGCGATTTTTAAAGTTATAGTTACAGCAAAGTATTAGTTGGTCCTGTGTTTTCTTATAAATATCTTCTAAAGGGATAACGCGGTTCGTAAGCGGTGTAAATACATTTTTACCGTCACGCGTGGTGGGAACGGGCAAAATTAGTATATCGCTTAAGGCAATATCACCTTTATCCTCGGGGTAAAGCCCTAAAGTACTAACAAAAAAGTTTTGCTTTTCAAGGTGGTGTTTAACCGTTTTAAGCCTACTGTCTCCGCCCACTATACAAACCTTTTTCATAAAATCCCTCCAAAAAATATAAGTGCCAAAAACTTATAGAGAATTTCTTTCACTAATACAGTTTATGGCACTTAAAGTTGTTTGTTACGGTATTTCTTTTAATAATTTTTCTTTGGTGTTTTTATTTGGGTCGCTTACCACTGTTTTTCTTAAATGTTCCAAAATTTCGCCTATTTTTTCACCCTTAAAGCCAAGCTCTAAAAGTGTTTTTCCGTCAATTTTAAGGTGGCTTATTTTATAAGGCTCGTTGGAAGTTATAACATTTTCTATTAAAGCGGTATCTAAGCCTTTATATTCAAAAAATGCTTTTAAAATTTGGTAGTCGCAATGGTTTAGCATTTCTTTAATATCACGGTCATTTTTAGGTGTAGGTAATTTTGAAAGAGTATCAAAGGTAGTAAAAAATTCGCGTTCTTTATTAGAAGGGCGAAGTAGCATTAAAGTATCGGTGCTAATGCTTGAATATAGGCGGTTAAGCGGGTCTTTTTGACTGTTTATTTTTTCAAAATCGGGGGCTTTTGTAAATTTCAAAAAGTCTAATCCTTTCGATGAAATTAAAGCTTCAAAAACCTTGAAATTATCCCCCATAACCGCTTTTTTAAGCTCTACAAAAATACGTTCGCGGCTTACATTTTCTAAAAGTGGAGCACATTCAAGCGCGGCATTTAAGGTATTCTGTTCTATAGAAAAGCCTAAAGTGGCGGCAAAGCGGAAAAGCCTTAAAATCCGAAGGGCGTCTTCACTGAATCGGGTTTTAGCATCTCCCACAGTTTGCAAAATTTTGTTTTTTATATCAGCTACCCCACCGTAAAGGTCAATAAGTCCTTCGTTTTGGTTATAAGCCATAGCATTAACTGTAAAATCGCGTCGGCAAAGGTCTTCGGGTAAATTTCTTACAAAGTTCACCCCGTCAGGATGTCGTGAATCACTGTAACCGTTTTCGGTGCGAAAGGTGGTAACTTCAATAGGGCAGGAATCTACCATAACAGTTACTGTACCGTGCTTTATACCTGTTGGTATTGTTTTTTCGAAAAGGCTGATTACTTCTTCCGGAAAGGCCGATGTAGTAACATCAAAATCGGTAGGGGATTTGCCCATTAGCATATCCCTTACACATCCGCCTACAAGGTAAGCTTTATGCCCGTTTTTTATTAATTTTTCTATTACAAAGCTTATATTTGAAGGGATTTTAAACATTTTTTAGTTTCCTTTCAAAAAATGGTTTATTTTTTATACAAATAGTAGTATAATATATATAATATTCTTGTATAGGGAGTTTTTTTAGTGAAGCAACTGTCACTTGAGGATAAAATAATTGATAATGTTAAAAAAATTCATATGATAGGTATCGGCGGTAGCGGTATGTGTCCGCTTGCCGAAATTTTGCATACTAAGGGGTATATTTTAACAGGGTCGGATAATAACGAAAGCGACCCCTTAAAGCGTGTTAAAAACCTTGGTATAAAGGTGTTTATGGGGCATAATCCCGAAAACGTAGAAAATGCTGAATTGGTGGTTTATTCGGCGGCTATCAGTAAGGATAACCCCGAATTAGTAAGGGCTAACGAGCTTGGTATTCCCACAATGGAGAGAAGCCTGCTTTTAGGTGCACTTACCCGTAAATATGATAATGTTATAGGTGTATGCGGTACCCACGGTAAAACCTCCGTTACATCTATGATAACACAAATTTTAATTTTAAACAAGTGCGACCCTACGGCAGTTATCGGCGGTAAGCTTCCACTTATAAATTCTAACGGTATTGCGGGCAATAGTGAAACTATGGTTTGCGAATCATGTGAGTTTGTGGATACCTTTTTACAGTTATCCCCTGATATTACGGTTTTGCTTAATATAGATAACGACCATCTTGATTACTTTAAAACAATGGAAAACCTTGTGAATTCATTTACAAAGTTTGTAGCCAAGGGTAAGCTTTGCTATGTAAACGGTGATGATGAATTATCGGTTACCGCTTGCAATAATGCAAAGGTAGAAAGGGTTACCTTTGGGTTTAATAAGTCTAATGACTATTATGCAGATAATATTGAAAAAGGCAAGTATGGTTTTTCATTTGATGTTTATAAAAAAGGCGAAAAGCTAACTAATTTAGCACTTCATATTCCCGGTCACCATAATATTTTAAACGCTTTATCGGCTTTTGCGGTGGCTTATGATATGGGCGTTGATGTATACGGCATAAAGGATGCACTCGAAAAGTTTACAGGTGCCGGCAGAAGATTTGAATTTTTGGGCGAGTATAACGGCTTTTGCTTGGCAGATGACTATGCACACCACCCAACCGAGATTACTGCAACCCTTACTGCCGCTAAAAACCTTTCTTACAATAATGTTATTGCGGTGTTCCAACCCTTTACTTTTTCGCGCACCGCACTTTTAAAGGATGAATTTATTAAAGCGTTATCTATTGCGGATAAGGTTATTTTAACCCCAATTATGGGCTCGCGCGAGATTAATACTTATGGTATTTCATCTGAAGATTTGGCTAAAGGGCTTAAGGATGTTTGTATTGTAGACGGTTTCCAAAATATAGCAGATAAAATAATTGAAACCGCAAAGGAAAACGATATTGTAATAACAATGGGCGGCGGCGATATTTATAAAGCGGCATATATAGTAAAGGAAAGATTAGGATGAGTGAAAAATTATACGATAACGATTCCCATTTGAAAGAGTTTACTGCTACAGTAATTGATAGTTACCAAAAAGCAGACGGTTACTTCACTGTTTTGGATAAAACTGCCTTTTTTCCCGAAGGCGGCGGTCAACCGTCGGATACGGGTTATTTAGATGATGCTCGTGTATACGATGTTAGAGAAAATGACGGCATTATTTACCATTACACCACAAAGCAGTTGGAAAAGGGAACAGTTGTTACGGGTAAAATAGATTTTGACCGCCGTTTTGACTTTATGCAGCAGCATACGGGCGAGCATATAATTTCAGGTATTGTTAATTCACTTTATGGCTATAACAATGTAGGCTTTCATTTAAATGAAACCGAAATGACAATGGATTTTGACGGTATGTTAACGCGTGAAAATTTGTTGGAAATAGAAACCCTTGCAAACGAAGTAATATACCGCAATGCTAAAATTAATTGCTATTATCCCGAAAATTTAAAGGATTTAGAGTACCGCAGTAAGCTGGATTTACAAAGCGGTGTAAGAATAGTTGAAATAGAGGGTTGTGACCGTTGCGCTTGTTGTGCGCCGCACGTTAAAAATGCCAGTGAAGTAGGTATTATAAAGATACTTGATTTTGCC
>JAZSCF010000012.1:0-6804 GCA_045602785.1 Acutalibacteraceae bacterium | reverse complement strand
ACCTTGCTTTCCTTCGGAACGATTGTGAAGTAAGCAGTTAAGGTACCGCTGTAGTTACCCTTAAGCTTAATAGTAACCTTGTACTTGCCTACTTTCTTACGTCCGGAAGCGTAGCTTACGGTGTAGTACTTAGAAGAAATCTTATTACCCTTATAGTCATATACCTTAACAGATGGCTTTCTTGTCTTGCTGCTTGAGTAGATATATTCTGTGGTAGAAAGCTTAACCTTCTTAGCATAGTAAATCTTAGTTGTGCTATAAACCTTACCGCATACGCTACAAGCCTTAACTATCTTACCATTCTTAGAAGTTGTAGCCTTAGTTGTTGTGGTCTTGTAAGTATGAGTAATGGTTCTGGTAGCACTACATACGTTACACTTAGTATCGCAGTTGTTGCTATAGGTATGTTTACCTGTTGCAGCAATTGCTGTGTTTTCGTTGCGTTTTGCATGGCAAAGTTCACATTCTTCGTGCTTAACGCCCTTAACACCGCAGTTGTTCTTCTTATCAGTTACCCACTTGTAGCTGTGCTCAAGTGCAGTACCTGCTACTTCGCGAACATCTTCTTTGCCACATCCGTTATCACAAACAGCAACTTCAGTAGCATTCTTACCACATTCTGCGCTATCCTTTGCCACATAATTTGTAAAGCTATGACCCGGAGCCACTCTATCTTCGCTGCACAAATCACACTTTGTATCTTCGCAATCGGTATATTGGTGCTGACAATCAGGAGTTATAGGTTTAGAAGTATCGTTAGCACCACTACCTGAAAGTGGGATTAAATCTTCTCTATAGATGCTACCATCTTTATTGTAAATAGTAACCTTAGCGCGTCTTGTTGTTAATTCAACAACAGCGTGCCTTACGGCTGTCATACTAATATCATAGTCGTAAATGCCATCATAACTATAAAGTGTGAAATCGTTATTGTGTTCGTGGCCGTTGAAATATAACTCGATATTATATTTTTTACAAAGAGAAGCAATTTTTGCCAAGCCCGTTTCAAGAAGAATCGGTGAAGATGGTTCTTGAGAAATAGCGTAGTGGTTGTAAAGCATAATGTGTTTTGCACCCTGAGCATTTGCTTCAATAATTGAATCTTCTACAAATTTAAGCTGCTCTTCGTTTACTATACCGTAAGAGTAGTAGCTTTCAGTTGAACCTGAGTATTTGTTTTCATAAAGCGGATATCCGCCGTAATCGGTGAAGAAACCAATGTGAGCAGTCTTTTCACCGTTAGCATTTTCGGTATACCACATTCTGTTTTTAAAGAATCTAAGTGAATTATTGATGTAATTACCATCGGAGTCATAATAACCGCCGTTGGGGTCATGGTTACCGCAAAGTTCATAGTAAGGAATCTTTCCTTCTGCTCTGCCATCAATCGGATTTACAGGGTCACAAATGTCAAGGTTCTTGATTTCTTCAAGGTAGATTTCATAGTCGGTAGCGTAAGAGTCTACATAACCGTCGTCGATAATATCACCGCAGTTTACGATAAAGTCGAGTGGGTTTTCACTGTGGATTTTTTCGAAGTTATCGAATGTGCTATGCAACCAGTCGTAATTGTTCCAATTTTTCTTAACACCAACGTGGGTATCAGAGGTTACGCCGTATCTTGTGAGAACACTCCATGCGCCTTCATAACCCATACCGGCAGTAACAGTAACCTTCTTATTACTGAAGTTTTCGTTTTGGGTGCCTATAATCTTGGTGCAAAGGTCTTCAGAAGCGATTTCGCCGCCTTGCTCATCACCGTAGAAAACATAAAGCATGCCGTTTTTCTCATAGCTTATGTATTTTTCTTCATCGGTTATGGGGTTATTGAGTCTTGAAGTATCGCCAACAACAATTTCTAACGCTGTAGCAGCTTCGGTATCGTAAACTATCGGTAAATCAAAGCCGATGCTTTCGATAATATAATCCTTGATATATTGCGCGTATTTAGATGCCACTTCATCGCCTTGTTTGATTACAATTTTATAATCCTTAAGGCTGTTTTGTCCGATCAAAACATCATCAATTTCATAAATACTATTATATGCTGCGGTTTGCGGTCCTGTATAAACATTGCCACTAATACAATTATTTTGAACCTTTAATTTTGCAACATCAATTGCCTTTTGGCTACCGCCATAGTAAGAAATAACACCATTTTCTACCGAAATTTTCCAACTGTCATATTTTAAGTCGCTAATAGTTTCGGTAGTATCGGTTATTGTTTGGGTGATATCGGTACCGTTTGCGAAAAGTGATACTGTAGGTAATGTAGATTCTCCATTATAGGAAACAGGGAATATTGCTTCCTTATGACCTTCAGATAAAACCTTAATCTTATAGTCACCCGGATAAAGAACGGTTGAGTATTCAATTACATTGGATGTAAGCTTACTGTTATCAAATTCAAGATAATCGATAGCGTCACCTTTGCCATTAAGTACATAAACCATTGTTGAACCGGTTGTGGGGTTGCCCAATAATTCAATTTCGCCTGTCGCGGTAGTTTCTTTTGATTTTATGCCATCAAAGAAATTAGCAGAAATAAATGCTTCAGCATTGTCTATAGTAGTAGCATATCCTTCGAAGGGGGCTACAACTTCATCAGTTGTTACAACTTCGAGATTTTGGTAGCCTGCACCCCAATAACTGAGCGGTAACATAAGGCGGGCAATCTTTCTTCTACCGTTTTGTGCATCAATTTCATTTGCACTTTCCCAAGTGAACTCAATAGAAGAGGTTGTACGGGTTTGAAGTCCCGGGAATCCGTCAACATAACCGCTGGATCCAGTGGTTTTTACTGTTGCAGTTATACCGTCTATCGGAATATGTCCTAAATAGTAAATAGCCTTACTATTTAAACTAAGCTTAAATTTACCCGAGGATGCCTTTGCATTTTCAAGATATACATCAATTATGTAACGTCTTGCAGAGGATGTTCTGCTAGCATTATCGTAAGGCTCGCCTCTAAAGTGGGTGTCGATTATATAAGTGGGTTCGGTTGTTGTGATTGCGTAAAGAGTGGTGTTCTTAGTTATTTTATGATTAAGAGCACCTGTTTCAGCGTTCTTATCTTCACTCCAACCTATAAATGAAGAATTACTGCTTGAAACCTTATTTAGAACAACATTTTCGTTAACATATTCGGTTACAGCTTCGGGTACAGTAATATCTGAACCGTTTGCATCAAAGGTTATGGTATATTTTGGAGCAACACTCCAAACTGCAGTAAGTGTAACATTTTCTTCGGGCATAACTATTACGCCGTCGGTATAGTTGTTTGTACCGTCAGTCCAACCTTCAAATGTGTAACCGTAACGGTAAAGCTCTTTTTCTATTTCAACATCAGTGCCGTCCTGACCCCAGATTGCAGGTAAAACGATATTGTCGTCACCTGTAACAAAAGAGAGCTTGTGATATGATTCATCAGCAAATTCTACTTCATAATTACCGTAATCTTTAAGAGTGAATTTACCACTGCCGCTTGAAACATCAATATAGTCTAAGATTTTGCCGTCACCGTCAACAACCTTAGCAAATTTGTAGTTGTTACCGTCTTTTCTAGTGATTACTAATTCGCCCTTAGTGTCACCGTAGGAAAGAATACCTGTTTCGCCAACAGTAACCTTGTATTGACCGTAGCCTTCAGCCTGCTTTATGCCTGACAAATCACCTGAAGAATAGTTGTTGCATAAAACATAAACATCGCCTTCAACGGGATTTGTAAAATCAGAGAAGGAAGGCTTCTTTGTAATGCTTGCGTTTAGTGTGAATTTAACATCGCCCTTAACGCTTGAAATTCCGCCTGCGCTATCGTTACCGAATTTAATTTCGCTTTGGAATGCGGAATTTATTGTGATTTCCATATTGGGAACAACGGTAGCAGCTTTACCTATGGTGAAAATACGTGCATTGCCGTCTATAGTGTTAAGAGTAAACTTAATACCGTCGGGGTTGGTATTTATAGAATTTGTTTCACCCATTGCTCTTACATAAAGCATATCCTTTGTTATTGCTTTGTCGGAAGCTGTTTGTTGGTAAATAGATAAGCCTTCGCCAAGCTCAAAGGGATGAGCTTCAAAGTTTACATAGGTATATCCAGCGCTGTTTAGCATTGCAAGGTTATTTAATGTGATTTTACCTGTTGTAACGGTAGTACCGCCAAGGCGTGTACCTTTATAAGAAATAACCGCGCCGCTTACAAAGCTCTTACCGTCAGCACTAAGCTGGGTGGCTTTGTAGTTGATTTTTGTAACAGGGTCATAAGAAGTTAAGACAATATCGCCGCTATTGTTCCAATCACCGCTTAATTGGTTGGTACCGCCTGTAACAATAATATAACCGCCTGATGTTTTTAATTTTTCAACTGCTGCAGATATTGTATCAAGCGCCTCATTAGGTGAAATACCTGAATTGGTGCTTAAACCTGTATCGGCATTTACATAAAGTCTTGTTTCATTTGCGGGAATTTCGCCCCAAACAGGAACTGCAACCTTAGGAGTTTCAGGCATAACGGAGTTTTTATCCAAAACATCGGTAGTGCCTTCGTAAGCGTAACCTAAGAATTTTTGACCGTATTTATACATATTTTTGGTTGGGAAGGTTATCGGTGAGCCTACATAACCTTCAACCACTTCGATTACTTCGCCTTCGTTATCCTTGAAAGTAATAGAAGTAGATGGGATATTATCCCAAACGGCATAGAATTTTACTTGGCCGCTAAGAGTGTACTCTGCACCGCCTTGGTATTCGGCTTCGGTGCCGCCTTCGGTTGTAGTCCAACCTAAGAATTTATGCGCGTTTTGTCTTGGAATAGTTGGAAGAGTTATTGTGTGCTTATCGGTTTCGGTACTTGTTACAGAATATTTTAATGGTGCAACATCATCATAAGGTGTTGTTATGTATTCTGCACAGTAAACATCCCTTTGCGAATAAACAATACTGTATTCACCGTAGTCTGGAACAGAGAGTCTTAAGTTACCGTCAATTATGCCTTCTGCTACTACTTGCTCCTCTGAATCAAGGATTTGAGCATAGTTCATAGTATCAGAGTCAATTTTATATTTGCCCTTGATGTCGGTGTGTGTCACAACACCCTGAGAGCTTGATTTAATAATGAAAACCTTGTTATTAAGACCGCTTTCAGATACATCTAACTGATTTGTAATTGTTACATCATCATTCAAAATGATAGAAGCGTAAGCCTTGGCGCCAAATTCGTATGAGGTTTTATTATGGTGAAGCTTAGAATCGGTACTTCCTGCATAGTAAGTAAATCTTACAGGACCGTTTACAATAGCGGGGTCTTCACCGTTTTGACAGAAATTAACATAGGTTTTTGCATAGAATTCGTAATCTACGCTGTCAAGTGTAACACCGCCGCCGCGAGCAAGCCAGTTAGCACCTGTTTGCTTGGTTCTAAAAACAGCTTTGGCAGTTTTAATGTTAGCAAGATTGTTAGGACCTGCAGCACCTATAAACATATCGGTTAATTTCCAATTTAAATCGGTGCCGTTGTCTGAAACATAGTTATTTACATTTTCACCAATTTCAAATGGATGACCGTCAAAGTTAAAGGATGCCTGACCGTATTGACCTGCTCTATTAAGAATATCAATATCCTTAAATGTAATCTTACCTGTTTGGTAAGCAGCGCCGCCCCAATAAATACTACCTGAAGTCACATAGAAAGAAGCACCACTGTAAGAGTTCTTATCGGCGGATAATGTACCCCTATAGTCATGACCTGTTAACGGGTCAACACTTGTAAAGGTAATATCATCTTTATTGGTAGCTTTAACATGATACTGGTCAGCCGCTGATTTACCTGCAACTATAACCACACCGCCTGTAGCATTTGTAGCTTCAATAAGCTTTTTAAACATTTTAAACGGTCTGTTTATTGAACCGTCGCCTTCGGTTTCAGCTTCGCCGTTCCAATAATAGTGAACGCCTACTTCTGCCTTATCAACAAAGGTTGCGTTTAAAACAATATCTTCATTACCCATTACGGTTATATCTTTATCCCAACCTGCAAAATACTTGCCTTCCTTTTCGGGATAGGTTGTTGGGAAAATAAGGTCACTTTCTTCTTTAACAGAAAATTCGGCAAATTTTTCGCCGTCAACCTTAAAGGTAACATTATGTAACGGAACGGTTGTGTAAACAGGATAGAACACAACATCTGCGCTAGGTGTATACTCTGCACCCGGTATTAAAGTAGCGTTGGTTGCACCCTTTGTTTCAGCCCAACCAATAAAACGCTCGGTTTCGGTGTCCTCAAGTATAGGAAGAACAATCTTCTTAGAAGCGGCGTTTAGTTTAGAGCTTATATTATAAGTTTTAAGAACTGAATCATCACGATTTTTACAAGTAACTGTATAAACCTGATTATCAGCTAATGTTGCAGAGGCTATAAGAGCCGACTTAGCATCATCTTTAGAAATGGTAGGCGCAAAAATACCCCAAGCTGCTAAATCTACATAACAGCCATCTGCTGTATAAAAATCCAATTGTCCGTGTTGGAACTGATGAATTGCTTCGCTTCTTTGAGAGAAGTCAAATTCAATATAATTAAATTCCCACTCTTCATTACCCTTGAAAGCATTTTCAGCAGCTGTTCGTATGCTGGCACTTGGTATGCTTATACCGCCCGAATTAGCATCTTTAAAATTCATAGGCGCATACTTTGGAGTAGAGGCAGAGTTAGTACGAACATACATTGCAACGTAAAATTTGTTACCATGCTCGGATATAATGTTATTCATACCCCATCTGCCGATGTACAAGTTTCTATTAGTCGAC
>JAZSCF010000011.1:0-12484 GCA_045602785.1 Acutalibacteraceae bacterium | reverse complement strand
TTGCATTTAAAGCATAGTTATCAAACTTTAAGGTGTATTCTTTACCAGATTCCAATGAAATACCGGACATACCTAACAAATTAAACCAAATTTTGTTAGTTTGTATCTCACTAGCAGAATTATCAACATAAATTGCATAATCTCCTGAGCCTACAAATTCGGGTTCTTCATCTTCTACATTTGGGAAAGGAATTTCACCATATGTTATTGTTGAAAAATCACAGGTTGTACGACCAGTGTATGAAGCGAAATCCAAAGCAGAACCGCCTTGTGTTAGTTCTACGTTCCAAATGTAGAGTTCAGCCGCAGCACTGTTTCTTGCATCAATCCAAAATGATTTTGAATCAACACTCAATTCGAAACTGCCTTCACCTTCTTCGAGGTATCCTTTTTGCTCTCCGTTTTCAGAGCCGTAAACTTTAACACTACCGCTTTTAAGATAGTAGTCAAATTTTATAGTACCGGTATTTGCTCTACTACTATCATAACTTGTGCGGAATTGTTCACCTGCATCATACACAAATTTGTATGCAGGGTCATTTGCTTCTGCTGCGCTTGCACCGATTGCCATCGGGATAACAGACAAAAGCATTGCGAGGGTTAAAACAATTGATAATAGTTTTTTCATTCCCATTCTCCTTTTGATGTTAAAACATCAATATTTTTAGATGATTAAACAAAAGTTATCACAATATAACCATCTTATTATAATTTTACAACAAAACACAATTACATTAAATGAATTTTTTTGCTTATTTTATATACTTTTTTGTTTTAGGCTTTGATTTGCGATACTCTTCGGGAGTAACGCCATAATAACGCTTAAAAATTCTATGAAAATAGCTTTTATGGTTAAAACCAACATCGTATACAATTTCTTCGATACTCTTAGCCGTATCGGTTAAAAGCCTTGTTGCGCGTTCAAGCTTTTTAAAGTTTATATACTCACTTAAATTAGTGCCAACCTTCTTTTTAAACAATTTTGAAAAATAAGGGAAATTATAACCCGAATATGCCGCTACCGAGCTTGGAGTAACTGTGGTTAAATTATTCTCTATATAAGTAAGAAAAATCTTAAAGTCAATCAAACTATCTTTTTGCTCAATAAGCTCTTGGGCATCTTTTATGCGAAGCAAAATAGCAAAAAACACTTCTAAACAAGCGCGTATTACTTCTAAATAATAGTCATTTTGCGCAATAAATTCTTTTTCTATCTCAAATAGAATATTTTCAACCCTTCTAACCTCATTTGGCGGCAAATTATAAATGTGCACCATATCAAATGCATCTTGATTATCATAATAAATTTTAGGCAGCATTTCAGGCTTAATTACTATTCTTAAAATTTCAAGCTCACTTAAAGCATAAAATTGATGACGTGAATTTTGCTTAAATAAAGCAATATCACCGCGACCAAATTCAAAAGAATCGTTCTTAAAAATTTGGGTGCATTTACCTGTTAGTGCATATTCAATTTCAAAATAAGAATGTGTATGAATATTCATACCGTAGGATGTTTCGTAACGGCTAACCGCAATATGTTTATCACTTTGCATATAAATTGGCGGGCAATTATTAATCATACAATCACTCCTAAAAAGAAAATTAATCATCATCCTGCTCTACAGGGGAGCTAATAATTTCATATACAGCTTTTTTGATTTTATCAATAATATCCGTATTTGCTTGTTCACCATTATATGATGGCATAAACGAGTTTTTAAATACATCACCTTTAAAAATTGATGCGTAATGTGTAAGCGATGCCACATATCTACCATAAATGTTGGTTAAATGATAACCGTCTCGGTTAAGGCTCATTCCCCCGTTTTGATAATCAAACTCTTTAACGTTTTCACGCAAATATTGAATAACATCGCCAACACGAATAATTGGTGCATCAATAAGACGGGAAGCCAGTTTATAAGAATCCCTTGTTCTTGTATGCATTTCTTTTTGATTACAATTATATACGGGGAAATATGGATGACTAGCGTCACTTTCGTAGCCCCAAGTTTGATAAATATAAAATTTTGCATTGGGTGAATGCTTTAAAACCAAATCACGAAGCTCATTTATAAAAGGGTAATAAGTAAACGGTCTTCCCGCTTGAACACTACCTTGGTTAAAGGTAACAATATCCCATTCTTCCATTTGAAGCGCTTCCATAAAAGTAAGCTTTTTACCGGTGTTTTTACCGTTAACAATAAGGTCATAATCGGCTTCGTTACTTTTGATTTTGTCGCAATGTCTTTTAAAAGTCCAGCCCCCAATAAAGGGGGTTACCAGCATAACATCAATCCCGTCAGCCGCACAAATTTCTTTTAAAAATGTGTGCGCATCTTCAGTAAAGCTATTGCCAATACCAAAAATTTTAATCATACCTTATTAATCCCTTCTTGTAGTATATATTGCCATTGATTGTGCGGGCAATATATCCACAAAGCCTTCCTGAACATTTTCAAAGCTTTTATCAATACCGATAATTGTAGCGTTTTCATCTGGCTCAATTGTGTTTGTATCATAAAGGTGACGATGTAAATCGCAGCCTAACTTGGACTTAAGATTTATATTAACTTGGCGTTCTTCAAATCCTGAATTTACAACCATAATTGTATAATTTCCATCACTACCCTTTACGGACGAAGCACAAACTGTATCTTTAGCATCACCTTCAAAGATTTTTGAATTGTGGTCGCCTAGATATTTACTGATAAGTGTGAAAGCATAGTAAGCAGGATAAGGGGTTTTGGTTCTCTTAAGGTTGGGCATTACACCAAAACGGTGGTCACCATCCACAAAATTATCAAAACCATCCCATTTACAAAACGGCCATCTTTGATCGAAAAGAGACCAAAGTAAATTACAGTTTACGCCCATATTTAAGAATGCGGCTTGAATTTCAGCCAAAGCAATACCTTGTTTTGGATCATTATACATATCATAATAACGGGCATTATATTCATCAAACCAAAGTTCTTTTCCTTTAGGTACGCATCGCCAATATCTTTTTAGAATATGCTTAACGCTTGTATAAAGCGGTAATTTATCGTCTGTATAACCTATACCGCCCTTAAAAGCAAGCCATGCGGTGCTTTCACGGTCATTAAAATCGCCGTTTTCAAGCAATTCCTTGGTATCGCCAACCTTATGAAGTGAAACCGAATCGTAAAACATCGTAACTTCCAAAGGCAGAATATCGTGATAAATACCGATATAAGCGTAATCTTTTTCCTTAGTGTTAAATCTCATAGTGTATTTTTTCCACTCGGTTTTAATTTCGCTTACAGGTACCGAAACAACACTGTTTTCAGTTAAATAGCTAATACCTTCTGAACCAGCTGCAATTAATCTTTCTTCAATTTCTACAGCTTCGAACGCGCCAAAAAGGAAACTGCGTTGCCATGTTGACAAATCACTTCCATTTGCGGCTTTTGCGTATAAAGATAATTCATAGTCGGTATTAGGTTCAAGTTTAACATACTGCTGTGCTCTATAGCCAGGTATATTAAGCATTAAAGAACCGCTACCTGTATGGGTTTCACGAACCAAATTAGGATCACTATAATAGTCCATATAAGTGTGAGCGGAAAAAATGTCAATACTATCACCAGCATTTTTTACAACCCAATCAAGCATTGTAGGATCGCCAAAATCTACAACACCCAAATTTGGACCTACTAATTTAACTAATTTACGTCTGTTATCGGCACGCAATTGTTTATCAACAGCAACTGCACAAAGCTTATAGGGTTCAAACTTGTGCATATTTTTTTGTTCTCGTGCTATTATCCAGCAACCATCGTTCGGCTCGGTTAAAATAATAAGATATTTTATATTAGTAAAACCGCGCAATTCAATAAGCTGATGCACAACTTCACTAACCCATTCGCCGTACTTCTTAGCAGCGATTTTAGGGTCCTTGTCATATAAAGGAGAGTCTTGATTGGAAAAAATATGACCCGAAATCCACCAAGCAGCATTAAGTGCTACTTCAACGCCGAATTCCTGCATTTTTGAAAGCCACTTATAAAGAGCGCGCATTTCATCGCATTCCCAAT
The DNA here is from genome assembly GCA_045602785.1 of Acutalibacteraceae bacterium. Lineage (GTDB taxonomy): Bacteria > Bacillota > Clostridia > Oscillospirales > Acutalibacteraceae > UBA737. The sequence continues at coordinate 8,423 of JAZSCF010000011.1, read as the reverse complement.
CCCATTTGCCATCCTTATATGCAACCAAGTCAAAAAAAGTTCTGGCAATTTTAAGCTCCATATCTTTAACTCTTTGAAGCTCAATATTACGTTCTACTTCATTGTATTCTTTGTCGGGAAAATCAGCACGATAGGTATATGCGTGATATACACCGCCTGCACCGTGGAAATTTTCCTGAATACAATTTTCATTATTTATATTTAATGAAACTTCTTTAATATTCGCCATAAAAAATGTCTCCTAAATACCTGAATGATATTATAAATTATTTCTTGAATTGCGGACCGTATGCTTTACAAGCGCGGAAGTCTGCACCTTCCTTGTCCATACCGAAAGCATTCCAACAAGCAGGACGGAAAATATCATCTTCAGATACATTGTGCATACAAACAGGGATTCTGAGCATTGAGCACATTGTAATAAGGTCGGCACCGATATGACCATAACTGATTGCACCGTGATTAGCGCCCCAGTTTTGCATTACTTCATAAGCGGTTTTGAAAGGACTACCCTCTTTACCGTCACAACGAGGAGCAAACCAAGTGCAAGGCCAGGTTGGGTTTGTTCTTTCCATAAGTGTATCAGAAACTTCATCTGGAATGTTTACTGTCCAGCCTTCAGCGATCTGCAAAACAGGACCTAAGCCCTTGACAAGATTTAGTCTAATCATTGTGCAAGGCATTTCTGATTTAGTTGTAAAGTGGCTCGAGAAGCCGCCTCCACGGAAGTTATCAAAGCCTGCTTCACACCAAACGGTAGCATCGGTCATCTTTTTAATATCTTCATCGGTTACTTCCCACCATTTTTTCATAATGGCGTTGCCGTTTTCATCTTTACATTCGCCGCAAGCATCAAGACAAGCCGCACCTGAATTTAATAGATGAATAATACCATCTGATTCTTTTGCCTTACTTTCTAATTCATAGTCAGCCACACGCTTAACAGCATCACCGCTCCAATATGTACGAACATCAGCAAAGATTTGTGCACGGTGAGTTAATAATCTCATGAAGAGCATACCCATACCGTTAAGTACATCGTTTTCGGTAGCGAGTGTATATGGTTCTCTTGCACCTTCGTAGTCAAAGGTAGAGCTTAGAAGTGCTTCGGGATAGTCACAGTTAGGCCAATGGTCTGTCCACTGTCTTTGACCTTGGAAACCACCAACAATGGCATTGTGACCAACCATTTCTTCTTCAAAGCCTTCGGGCAAGTTCTTATTACCTGCCATAAGGTCTTTGATTATGCAATACATTTTAACAGTGAATTCCCACTGTTTTTCTTTTTCTTCATCTGAGAATTTTACAAAGTCGGGGTTATCGTCTCTTCCCTCTTTGCAGTGTTCGCGAGTCCAGCTGAAAGCCTTTTTGTACTCTTCTTCATTATAGATTCCTTCTTCCATACGGCGAAGGATTTCAACTTCATCAACACTCTCAACGCGCATACCGAAGTATTCTTCCATAAAGTCTTGGTCAATAATAGAACCAGCAATACCCATACACTGAGAACCGATTTGAAGATATGACTTACCGCGCATAGTAGCTACTGCTATAGCTGCACGACCAAAGCGTAAAAGCTTTTCTTTTACATCTTCAGGGATTTCGTTTACCATATCAACATCCTGTACTTCGTGACCGTAAATACCAAATGCGGGAAGTCCCTTTTGTGCATGACCTGCAAGAACTGCTGCAAGATATACAGCACCCGGTCTCTCAGTACCGTTGAAGCCCCAAACACCCTTAATTGTATTGGGGTCCATATCCATGGTTTCAGAGCCGTAGCACCAGCAAGGTGTAACCGACAAGGTAATATCTACATTATTCTTTTTAAACTTATCTGCGCAAGCAGCAGTTTCAGCAACACGACCGATTGTTGTGTCTGCCATAATAACCTTTACAGGTTCGCCGTTTGAATAGAATAAATTTTCCTCAAAAAGCTTCTTTGCGGCGTTTGCCATTGCCCAAACCTGCGGTTCAAGGCTTTCACGAAGCTTCATTGGTCCGCGTCTGCCATCTACTACAGGGCGGATACCTATTACGGGATAATCTCCAATATATCTGTTATTTGCCATAATTTTGCCCCTTATTTACTTTCTTTCTCTCTAAGCATTGCACCTAGCTTTTTGAAAATATCTATTGTAGGTGCAGGAATTCTGCCAAGACCGTCAGGACCAACATTTAATAAATAGTTAATACCGCGTTCGTTAAGATGTTCCTTAATTTCAAAAACACGCTCGGCTGATTTCCAATTGTTATCAAAGCTCTTATAACCCCAGGTATCATTTAAGGTACAAGCTGATTCATAAAGTGTAGTCATATAATCATCGGGAATTTCATTATCGCCGCATGAGAAATAGTCACCTACACCATTACCGATACGGGAATTCACAAGTGCGTTAGGTTGATATTTTTTAACCATATCATAAAGTTCCATACTCTGCTCGGGAGTAATAACACCCGGAGTATCAAACCAAATAAGACACAAATCGCCGTATTTTGTTAGAATTTCCTTAACCTGTGGCTTAATTTTCTTTTCAAAACAAATTGAATAATCCTTTTCGCCCTCTGGGAAATCCCAATGATTAGACCAACGGCAGCCCTTTAAATCTTTTTCGGTTATATTGTAACCGCCGCCATGTTCTTCGTGCCAGTCTAACTCCTGTGAATAGTAAAGACCAAACTTCATATCTGCTCTCTTGCAAGCATCAGCAAGTTCTTTAATAATATCGCGTTTAAAGGGTGTTGCATCCACAACATTAAACGGGTCAGCTTCGGATTTGAAAAGCGCAAAGCCTTCATGGTGTTTACTTGTAATTACGATATATTTCATACCTGCTTCTTTTGCAAGTGCTACCCATTCATCAGCATCAAAGAAAACAGGATTAAAAGCCTCAGCTAATTTTTCATATTCAGTAATCGGAATCTCATAGCGTGGCATTATCCATTCACCAACAGGATCCCAACCCTTTACTAATTCATCATTATAATCATAACGTTGGCCTTTATACTCACCAGCAAGCAAGGAATATAAGCCCCAGTGAATCATCATGCCAAATTTTGCTTCTCTAAACCATTCTTTATTAGTCATAAAATCACCTTTAGTTTTATGGCTATCCCGAATAAAATTCAGAATAGCCATAAATTTTACTCTTTAACAGTTGAATAAACTACGATAGAACCTGCAGGAATTGTATCCTGTAAGATATTTTGAACATTTTTAAAGCCTTTATCAGCCTTGATCATTTCTGCAGCAGTTGTTGGAACTGTTTTTATCGGGTCAAATGCATATCTATACATTGTTTTGCCGATTTTCTTATCGAAATTAATACTGATTTTTTGTTCTGTAGAATTTGAATTAACTACAATTACATTTTGATATTTTTTACCGTCCTTTTCATATTCAACCATAGTGCAGCAAACGCCCTTTTCGCCTTGACCTGTATATACCTTACTTCCCTTTTCACCTGCATGCTTAAACAGCAAGGATAAACCGTAGTAAAGCTTATAAGGAATTGCGCTTTCATAAAGTGAAGGTGCAGTACCGATTGCGTGAATACCTTCTACGAATTCGCCGCCGGTTTCGGATCTTGTGGGCCAAACAATTTCGAACAGCTGCCAATATAGACAACTTTCAAGACCTGCATTCATACCTGCAATTACGGTTTGTGCAACTTGTTGTGCATAGAAATCCTTTTCCTGATTACCTTCAGAAATTGCACCACCGTAGTTCCATTCATCAAACCAGAAGGGCTTACCTGTTTTTTCAAGAATTCTTTCAATTTCCTCAAAATAATATAACCATAGGTCATAGTTATCATCAAGTATGGTTGCAGATGAGCTACTACCGGCACCGGGCCAGGTTGGACAATACCAGTGGAATGTATAAACATCAATACAATCACCGATTCTATCAATCCACCAATTGATTTCCTCTTCTAAAGTTTCGCCTTCGCAAAATTCCTTACTCATACCGTATTGTGGACCGGTAAGCTTTACCATATCGCGAAGACCAACATCCTTAAGCTTTTTATCAGTAGCCTTAATAACGTCAACCGATACATCCCAACCGTTTAACTTTTTCTTTACACCGGGAGCGATATATACCTCATACTCTCTTGACATACCGCCGGCATTTGAGTGGTAAGGCTCGGTAAACATTACAAGATATTCAATATCGTAGCCTCTTTTAATAATAACTTCACGAATAAAGAGTTCAACCCAGTCGGTGTACATATCAATCATATCAGAATAAATATTTAACTTACCGCTTTGATACCACGGAATTGTATAACCGAGAGAGTCTTGTGTTGTACCACCGGCAATAGAACCGTTAGACCAACCCATTTGAACAGCAACCTCTATGTCGCGTTCTTCCATAGCGTCAAGCCACTTATAGAAGGCTTTCATTCTTTCGCTGTCCCAGTCGTAATTAATCACATCACCGCTACGCGACTTAAAAGCATAACCTGCGTCCATATAAGAACGAACCATATTAATATCCATATCGTCCATTCTCTTAAGCTCTTCTTTTATTTGAGCATCATTATAATCACGACCATATTCATCAGGCAAGAACATAAAGCCTTGGTTAATAGCATTTACGCCATTCCATTTTTCGTTAAAAACTTTTGAGTTATTAATATCAAGCTGTAATACATCAGGAACTGTTTCAACAACGGTTGAAGTAACTTCTGTAACATTATTCTTTGAAGAAGTAGCTTCTGAGGAAGTCGCATCATCATTAGAGGATGTCACTTCATTCTCTGATGATGTTTCTTCAGAGGAGGTTGCTTCATCTTCGGATGATGTTCCTTCTTCAGAGGAGGTTGCTTCATCCTTAGATGAAGCATCACTCGACGAACTATCACTTACAACAGAAGAACTGTCATCAGGTTTACTGGTACTTGGTGTTTTTCCTTTACTACAAGCTGCAACAGTTAAAAGCATAGATAGCACTAAAAACAAAGCAATTATTTTCTTAGTCATTATTATAAAGCCTCCTTTTTAGTATTATTACGTTTTTTGATGAGATAAAAGATTACCGCACCTACAGCTATAAGAAGAACACCGCTGCCTACACTAATAGCAACCACAGCCCATGGAGCAAGACCGCCTGCCTTGCGTTTTCTTACAACCTTATATTTTTTCTTATTAGGTTTCTTTTCTTCCTCGGGCTCTTCTGTTTCTTCCTCAGGTTCTTCTTCAACAACATCTTCGTATTCTATATCTTCTACAAAATCTTCAGTATCTTCAACTTCGTTTTCGATGTAGGTTACATTTGTTGTGATTTTATCCGGGAATGCAATTGGGTCAAACATTTCAAACTTAGGTTGCTCGGCTGACACATTAGGATCGGTTAAATAACCCTTTTCTGCAACAAACAATTCAACCATATCAAGTAAAAGTGTACCCTTTGTACCCTTAATTACAAGGTAACCCTCGGTGTAATCACCAACATTAAATGTAAAGCTTACACGATTCCATTTGTCGTCATCAATAAGATTTAACTTGCCGCTTTCACCATTCACAACATTTTCAAATGCTTGATACTGTCCATTCTTATAGAAACCTATAGAAATGTCACTACCCTTTGATAGCTTAGTCCAAGCAGCGAAGGTATAGTTTTTCTTAACCTTAGCAATAGGAATAACTCTTACATATTCCTGACCGTTTGATTTTTCGGCATCAAACTTAAGCATATTTTTGCCTTGCCAATCAAATTCCTTATCAGTTACCTTTTCAATAGATAAACCATCTGTTAAAGGAGCCCAGTCATTCTCTGTAATCTTACTTTCAAAGTTAGAATTTGTAATTTCGTTATAGAAAACTTCAGTAAATTTAAGATTTGCGAAATCAGGTGTGCGTTCAACAAATTCAATACGGTCGATGTATAAATCGTCTATTGAAGCACCTTCTTGACGCTTATCATGGAACTTACAAATTTGGAAGCAGAAGCCTGCTCTATCAGTATGATCCTTGGTAACAGTACCGATAAGATATTTATACCAACCATCCTTGGTAGACTCTAAAGCGGAAGCCTTCTGTGGCTTAATATTATTAGAAACACCGATAGATGAATAACCGCCGCCACTCGGAATTATATCTGATTTATCATAAAAATCAGATGCTAGTAATGCATAATATGCAACACTTTCGGCAGGTTTGGTTGGTTTTACCCAAACATAAACATCATAAACATAGTCATCCTTCATTTGATACTCGGCATTTGATACTACCGGGAAGAATATACTTGTTTCCATGTAGTTACCAATCTTGTCGGGCTTAAGGTGAAGTGATTGATTGCCGTCTAAAGAGTTTTTAGGATCGTTAACGATTTCATAATACTCGAATCCTACTTGACCAACTTCATAATCTTCAAAGCTTTGAACGATTGTTTTATCAGGCTTTGCTTCACCACTAAAGTGAGCTACAAGCTTATGATTATCGTTAATGCTCTTAATACGGTAGGTTCTATCAGTAGATATTAAATCACCGTATTCATACCAACCTTCAAACTTAGCGCCTGCATATGCATTAGCTACTACTCTTGCATCCTTACCGCCTTCAATAGTTGCAGTTTTAGTAACAGAACCAAGACTAGAGTCATTAACTGCTGTTTCAACCTTATAAAGTTCTGTAAAAGAAAGATTGTCAAAGTGCATTACTCTGGGCGAATTGGTATCTGCAACATCATAGAATGCCAATTTAATATAATCACCGTTTGGAACAACATCACCTGTAGTAACAACAAATGATGCTGTTTGCCAACCTGTTGACAATTCATTATCAATAAAGGTAGACCAATTAGTGCCCGAACCTGTACCAAGTGCAGTTTGGTCGTAACCAAATGCGGCAGCGTAATCAGAAAAAGGCGAAGCTACATAATAATCAATAGAAACCCTATATGTAGTATGTGGCTTCATCTTTATACCTTTAAAGGTATAATATCTGTTCGAGTTTTTGTCAGTATTGGTATATTCGGTAGCATTTACAGCCTTAAAGGTACCGCCGTGCTCATTAGAATAAGCAAAGGTAGCCTTTTCAACTGTAGAAGATGGATAAATTGTATCATCTGCTTTATCGAATTTAATAACACTTACTTCTTTATTATTATCGATTGCTTGTTCAACAATTTTGAAATTATCAAAGTAAACCCAAGCATTAGGATTAAGGATAATCTCAAGCCAATCGGTATTAGCATCTGTTACTTCGCCTGTTGTGAAGTAAACGGTACCATTTGCCCAGCCTTCAGTATTATTCTTCTTGAAGTAAGTAACATCATTGTCAAATCCTGCATCTATACCAAACAGATTAAGAACACCTGTGTTAGTAGGATTAGCTTGATAATACCTAAAGGAAAGTCTATAAGAAGAATTTGATTGTAAAGTAAGCGGACTGTTAGCGCCACCTAATTTAATAGAAGCACCATCCTTGCCTGCTTTACCCTTTAAGACAGTAATTTTCATACCGCTTGATGAAGGATCATCAGAAGGAGCTTTATCGGTAACCTCAACATCGGTTAATTTAAGATAATCCTTGTGCTTATCAGGAATAGTAAGTCCAGAGAAATCGGTAGCGGTTCCTTCAACGGTATTACCATTTTTATCTACTATTTTAAAGTTATCGATATATCCTTTAAATCCACCATATACATAAAGAATGTGGTTACCACTCTTAGCACCATCTTGAATTGTAAAGGTGTTGCTTGTGGTCTGCCATTTGCCTTCTTGTAACTCGCTACCCCAGAAACCTGCTCTTGTAGAACCGTTAGGTTGGCCGTTAGCAGTACCATAATGGAACACGCTATTACTTGTGGGCATCTTTTCAGGATAAACATCAAATACTACTGTATAGGTTTCACCTGAAACAAGCTTATTGTAATAGCTTGCCATACCTAATTCATTAAACCAGAAGCTTTTATTATCAGTACCATCATCAGCAAGAGATGTTGTATCAACATGTAACTTTATATCGCCATTTCCGGATTCGCCACCAACAACATCAACAGGTAAATCAACAATAGAAGCACAGTTGCTTGTTAATGTAATATCCGCAGCAGTAGGTTCAAATGAAACTACTACGTTACCGTTGCTATCTTTAATGGTAAGGTTATCTATATATCCTGTGAAGCCATCGGCATCATCAATAACATAGAACATTAAGCCTTTCCACTCAGCAGAAGTGGTAACATTGAATGAATAGTGAGTCCAATTTTTTAAGCTTGTAGGTGCATCGTTCCATACCTGATGACTATCACCAATTGCAGGGGTGGTTGACCAGGTTCCTGTTGTGGCACCAAAAACAACCTTTGAACCTTTTGTTAAAGCATAAACATCAAAATCAACAGTATAGGTATTACCTGCAGGAAGGCTAAGCTCTTCCAAACCTAAATTAAGCACTTCTGCAGATTTTTTAGTTACCCA
>JAZSCF010000010.1:0-6603 GCA_045602785.1 Acutalibacteraceae bacterium | reverse complement strand
ACTAAATTTATCAAAAGTTTCGGGTGAATGCGGTATTAGTAAAGAATTAGAAGAAGAATTAAATACATACAAAGATTATATTGATTACCATGACTGTAATAACGACCAAGCAGTAGATACAATAAAGGATATTTCTGCACTTAAAAAGTTTTTGTCAAGTGATACTGTAAAGCCAGATTATTTCAGTACTACGCATTTAAAACCTATTTCAAGATTGGGTTGGCGACCTTATACGGGTAATTTGCCGCAACAGTCAATAGTTTCCTACCAAAAGGCTTATGAAACAGGTCACCGAATAATGCTTTGCGATATTCGTTTAACTTCAGATGGTTATATGGTTTGCTGTCATGATGATGATATTTCAAAGGTTAACGCGTATGATTTGAACGGTGTTAAAGTGACTTCAGGTACTGTAAAGATATCAGAAACTACATTAGCTGACATTTTAACCTATGATTTTGGTAAATATAAAGGCTATGACGGACTTGAAGTTTTACAACCGGAAGATTTCCTTAAATTCTGCGCACAATATGATGATATAACACCTGTTTTTGAATTAAAGACAATGACAAGTGAAAAATTACCTGTATTGATAGAGCTTATTAAAAAGTATGGATTTAAAGATGATGTTATCTTCGTATCTTCGGATGCTACTATCAGAGAGTCGTTAGCTGATGAATTGCCTGAATCAATTATTGCTGTATGGAGATATTCCATTAACGATGGTGATATTGAGGCTTTGTCGGCATTAAACTGTGCCGGTAAGTTTATTTATGTTGCTAAGGAAGGCGAAGAAAAAGGAAAAGCTAGCATAAACTATGAAAATTATGTAAAATGTAAAGCTAAAGGCGTTGATATCGGATATACTTATATAGGAAGCAACTCAAAAGACTTATTTGATGAAGTTAAATACAGGGGTATTTTAAACTACTGCAAGTACTTAGCGCTTGATGAAGTTTCTTGGTTATTTGAATAATTAAATTACAAATAGAAAAAAGCTAATGAACTTTTTTGTTCATTAGCTTTTTTTTACACGATATTCATTAGGGGTAAGCCCTGTAGAGTTTTTAAATCTTTTAAAAAATGAAGAATAATTTTTATAACCAACAGCATTTGCTACTGCTGATACCGAAAGGGAAGTAGTGGACAGTAATGCTTTAGCGTGGTTGATCCTTATATTAATGATGTAGTCTTCAACATTTATTCCTACTTCATTCTTAAAAATACGGTATAGGTGAGAGCGGTTAATGCTAAGCTTATTTGCAATATCGGAAATTTTAATTTGGGAAAGGTAGTTTGCCTGAATGTATTTTTTTATTTCTGCAACATATTTGTTTTGGCTTTCTTCTTCATTAATAAGCGGATACGCTTTTCTGATATCTAAAAACGATAAAAACTTAAAGAAGAATTCAAGTACAGAAAATTCACTCGGCGTTACTGAGTTTAAAAATACTGCTGATGATATAATCTCGTTAGCTAATACACCGGATTTAAGGCTTGCAGTAACTGTACCGTCTTTGAAAATAGTTTTTTCTATATATTCTTTTGCGAGTGACCCACTAAAAGCAATAAAGCATAATTCCCAAGGCTCTTCTTGGTTTGCGGTTTGAATAGACAATTCATTGGGTACTGTTAAAAAAACATCGTTTTGTGAAAGGTTGTATTTCTTACCGCCTGTTTCAAAAGTACCCTTGCCGTTTCTTACCACCCAAATAACATAATTATTATCGTAGTTAGAATAAGAAAACCCTGGAGTAGTTATATTGCGTCCTAATTGATGTATTGTGATAAATGAATTTTGAATATAGGAAACTGTATGAGTATAGTAATTGGGCAAATCCGTATATTTCATATAAAAAATGTACCTCAAAGCTGAATTTTTGTGTAATTAGAATAACACAATGCCTTAAATTTTACAAGATTTTTTTCTTATGATGTGTTTAATTTCTATATTTTAGTATATTTTTTCGTTAAATTGTTCAATAATAAATAATTTTAACAATTACTTTGGATGGTTTTTTAACTTTTTTAATAAAAATCGCAACAATTTACAATAAATATGCAACAATTGTCTATTGCACTAATTTGTCGAATGGTTTATAATGTTATAGTAAATAATAATGCAATAATGTACTCTGTGTAATTATTGCCTTGTGGTTTATACAATTTAATAGGCGGTGTTAATGTGCGGTCGATTATGCAAAACAAATTTAAGACTGTAAAAATTAATGTTCAGGAGGTGAGCCGTTGTGAAGTTGCCTAATTTCGTAAAAAATGTTGATTATAACAGAGGTAAGATTTTAGCTAAGAAACATGCCCCCAGTATAGTAGCTAATATATTTAGGTATATATTCTTCTTGTCTCTAAGTTATGTTCTTATTTACCCGTTCTTATTTATGATATTGAACTCAATAATGGGTATAGCGGATGCTTACGATGCAACAGTAACATGGATTCCTAAGGAACCAACTTTGTCGCACTTCCCAAATGCTTGGATTGTTTTTGATATTTCAAAAACTCTTACAAGAACATTATTATATGAAATATTAACTGCGCTGTTGCAGTTCGGCACTTGTGCAGTTGCTGCCTACGGTATGGCAAGGTTTAAGTTTAAGGGTCAAGCAATTCTTAATGGACTTATGATTCTTAACATTCTTGTTCCTTCAATGATGATACTTATTCCTTCATACGTGCAATTCAGCCATTTTGACTTTTTAGGAATCTTTGGTTTGATAGGTGATTTAACAGGTAAGGATTTAACGCCTAACTTGGTTGGTACACCTTGGGTATTCTATTTACCGGGTTTACTTTCAGTAGGTCTTAAAGGCGGCTTGTTCATATACATATATACACAGTTCTTCCGCGGTCTTCCAAAAGAACTTGAAGAAGCAGCTTGGATAGATGGTGCTGGTCCTTGGAAAACATTCTTAACAATTGTTCTTCCTTCTTCAGGCTCAGCTATGATAACCGTATTACTCTTTACAATAATTTGGCACTGGAACGATTTGTTCTTAGCTCAAATGTATTTAGATGCTCCAACCTTCTCGGTTGCTTTGGCAGACTTCACAGGTGGCTCAGTAGCTGTCGCTCTTGGAATTGATGGTGGCGAAGCTTCCTTTATGCAAGTTCCGATACTCTTGTGCGGTTGTTTAATTTTCTTAGCACCTTTGATTATTTTCTACCTACTAATTCAACGTAAGTTTGTTGCAAGTATTGCTACAAGTGGTATCGTTGGTTAATAGTTTCCCGCAAACGCGGTTTAATATATTATAGAAAGGAAAGAAAATATGAAAAAATCATTGAGATTAATCATCGCACTTATAATGGTTCTTTGTATGCTTGTTGTTGTTGCTGGATGCGGCGACAAAGGTAAAGAAACTTCTTCAGAGCAATCTGTCAACGAAGATTTCTTTGCTACTACTGAAACCAAGGATGATGTAAGTTCTGAAGAAACATCATCAAATAATTCTTCTGATGCACAATCGAACGTTGCTTCAAATAATTCACAAGCCAACAATTCGAGCACAAGCTCAAGCGGAAAAAATTCGAATCCTACCAATACAAGTTCTAGCGGTGGTTCAGGTAATATCACCACCACCGTTCCTAAAGAAAACCAAGTTGGCGGTAAGTCTTGGAAAGATGTTTTAGCAGGAATGCCTAAAAAGCTTCGTGGCACAAAACTTACAATGTACAACTGGAACCCAGCTACCGAATATACAGGCGCTCCCGCTGTTATGGATGCCTTTAAAAAGCAAACAGGTATTCAGGTTACTTGGAATACAGTTTCTTATTCGACTTACTTTACAAAGCTCCCCGCCTTGATTGCTTCAGGTGAAAATATTCCTGATATGGCTCGTATAGGCTATGCTGATTTAACCTTCATTCAGAACATGCAGCCCCTTTCAGTTTCTAAGTTCGACTTTAAGGATGAAGCTTGGGATCAAACAATGATGAAGAACTTAACCTTTGGCGGCAAGACCTACGGTACTACATTACAGAACACTCATATTTCGGGTGTATATGTAATGTTCTACAACAAGGCTATTATTGATAAGTATAATTATGAAGATCCTTACAAGCTTTGGAAAGCAGGTAAGTGGACTTGGGATAAGTTCCTTGAAATGTGCGAAGATGCTAAGGATGACGGTATGTTGTTTGGTGCCGTTGGTGAAGGACATAGCCACGCATACGCTTCTTCGTTTGGTTTAACCAACTTGAATTATAACGGCAAGGTAATGACAAGTAAGTGGAATACTCCCGAATGGTTAAAGGCTCACCAAGAAATAGGCGACCTTTATAATAAGGATCAATTATTAGGTCGTGGCCGTGAAGAGCTTTTCGATGCTGCAGGCTGTCCATTCTATGTAGGTTCTACAGTTCACGCAAGAAATAAGAACTCTTACTTCGGTGATCTTAAGGCAAATAAAACACTTTACTTTGTACCGCTACCCGAACATCCCGAACTCAAAAAATACTATCAAGGTTATTTGGAAATCGAAGCTTACGGTATTCCAAAGGGCGCTAAGAACGTTGAAGCAGTACCTTACTTCTTAAGATACTTCCTTGACGGTGCTAACTACACATTGGATACCTACTTCGGTAACAAGCAAAACCTTGAAGTTTATAACTGGTGTATGAACGTACCTGACAAACTTGTTAACTATGGTTACGAATCACCTGATGTAAAAGGCGAAGGTGAAAATGCCGGTATCGGCTATTGCACAGGCGCCCAAGTTAAGCAATTTATTGATGCTAATAAAGGCATTAACGCTCAATGGCTCAATCAACAAAACGATATTCTAAAGAAACTTAAATAAAGGAGAGCAATGATGAAAAATATGAAGCTTTCTGAGAAGATGACAATTAAAAACTTTAAGCGCATAGCAGCATTACTTTTAGTGCTTGTTATGTTAGTAGGAATGATTGGATGTAAGAATGACCCTGAAACTGGTAGTTCTACTCCTTCTACAAACAGCTCACAACCTGAGGATAATTCTTCTACACCATCAGATAATAATTCATCAGAAGATGTTTCATCTGATGATACTTCTTCTGATGTAACAAGCGATAACAATTACGGTTCTGGTGATACTTCTTCGGATACTTCTTCTGATGACAATGTATCCAGCAGCAAGCCCTCTGGCACTACATCTGTTAATCCTTTAAAAGGTGACATCACCGTTGATTACGAGTATGAAGCTGGTACTTCCAGATCTGACGCAGATGAAATTGAACATTCAATTGACCCTGCAGGTTATGAAAAGGGTCTTGTAGGTTACCGTGAAGAAGACCGTATTAAGCGTAGAGATGAAATTTTAAACACCCCTAATACTGAAGAGCTTTACGATATTAAGGGTACAAAATATTATGTTTCTACCAAAGGTAACGACTCTAACGATGGTAAATCTCCAAAAACACCTATTCAGTCACTCTTTGCAATTGACACTCTCGACCTCAAACCGGGCGATGCTGTATTGTTTGAAAGAGGTTCATTATGGCGTTTGACTGAAAACCTTGCTTGTAAGAGCGGCGTTATTTATGGTTCTTACGGTGAAGGTAGAAAGCCGATGATTTTCGGTTCTGCTAAGAACTTTGCTCAAGAAGTTTGGAAACCCTCTAACAAGAAAAACGTATGGCAGTTAACATATATGTATGCTTTCCCAGGCGGTATGTTCTTTGACGAAGGTAAACAAATCGGTTATGAAAAGCTTGGTCTTCGCGACCTTAAGAAAAATACCGACTTCTATCTAAACACTGAAACATCAACCCTTTACTTATATTGCGATAAGGGTAACCCCTCTAAAGTTTGGAAGTCTATTGAAGTTTCACAATCCTTTATTTGTATAAAGTTCGCTAACGGCGCCGAGGGTACTGTTTTTGATAACATCACTGTTCGTTACTGCGGTACACACACTATCTCAGCTTCTTGGGCTAACAAGAATATGACTGTTACTAACTGTGAAATCGGTTATAACGGCGGTGCTTGGATAGGCAATGAACCTGGTTCGAACCGTTATGGTAACAGTATTGAATCTTGGTGCGGTGGTTACGGTTATACTACAAACCACAACTGGATTTATCAAAACTTCGATACTGCTACTTCACCTCAGGGTAATAACAGTAAACGTTTTGGCGACTATGTAAATATTTCTTGCTCTAACAACCTATTCGAGTACAACAATGCTGACTTAGAGTTCTGGGATGGTTCGGGTGAGTCCGGCATGGCACTTTTCGATCTTGTATGTGATAACAACATCCATAGATTTACCGCGCTTGGTTGGGGTACCCGTACTGATGACGGTGGTATCCGTGGTATCGACGGTCTTATCTACGGCGGTATGGAATTAGGACAGCTTAAGCGCTTCTCATTTAGTAACAATATTATTGACTGCCCTGGTACACATATGTACAAGTTCGGTATTCAAAGTTATAAAGAATATCAAAACTTTAAGCGTGTTGGTAATGAATTCTATATCAGACAGAGCATTCGTTGGACCACTGCTTTAATTTCCAGAGCATTTGTTTGGACTGATAAGGATACTCAGATTACAACAAACTGGGCTGCAAGTCGGATCGTAGCCATGTCGTTCTGTGAGCCAAGGA
>JAZSCF010000009.1:0-18717 GCA_045602785.1 Acutalibacteraceae bacterium | reverse complement strand
ATCAAACGGAGAAGAGTTTTATATATACAAGTTGGATTGCAATAATGAAGAACCCATTTGGGAGCAGGTTAAAGATGATGGAATATATGCTCCGACAGTATATGCGCATTGCCAAAGAACCGGTTGGGATGATTTTGAAGGTACGCAGTTTGAGGGATATAACCTTATAGGCAACAGCTATAAGATGATATATTCGGCGTATAACGAGGCAGACAGCGATAAATCGCACCCGATGAGATATAAGCTTGGTCAGGAATTGCCTGATAAAGGTATTATAAAGGTGGAAATTACAACCTGTGTAAAAGGGGAAAATGAAACCGACGAAAGAAAAACCGAAGTTAAAACAACCGAGCACAAAATTGAATATGACAGTACTGATTATGAGAATTTTACTGCCGGTAAGATTGTTATTGAGAAGTTTGGTGCGGGCAATACCTCACCTGATGGGCTAAGATTGTTTATTAAATATAACTATGTAGGCTTTGTAATTGCGTCGCAGGATGACGGTAACGAAGACAAGGTATTTGTTGTGGCGACGCTTGATACCAATGAAAAGAAGCAGAGGTACGCTTGTAATGAGGATAACATTGTTATAACGGCACCGCTTAAAGCTGATGCAAACAATATGAAAAAGGTTTTTGGCATGACACAAAGCATCTGGTTTGGTGGTTCGGCCAATGGGATAAATGACGGCTCAAGATTGTTTTTGTGCGGAAATACCGAGGAAAAGGAAAGGTCGCTTGTTGTGTGGTCGAGCCTTAATAATCCGTTGTATTTTAGTGAAAATAATTATGCATACGTTGGCGATAAGTCACAGGCGGTGACGGCCTTTGGGCAACAGGGTGAAAGTCTTGTAATATTTAAAGAGAGCTCGACCTATTATTCGTATTACGTGGCGAATAATAGTATAGATGCTGATGATCTGATAAATCAGACGGTTGTGGATTACGAAGCAAACAGCGTTTATTTTCCTATGATTCAGTTAAATGGCAGTATAGGTTGTGATTGCCCTAATACTGTGCAGTTGTGTCGCAACAGACTTGTATGGGCAAACAGCGACGGCAACGTGTATGCCATATATTCCAATAATCAATATAGCGAGCGAACAATATATAAATTGTCGGATATGATTCATCCGGCATTAGCTAAAGAAAATGACCTTAAAAACGCAGTGTCGTGCGATTTTGAAGGTCATTATTTATTAGGTGTAAATAATAAGATTTACGTTATGGATTACAACAGCTACGGATATCAGTATGCGGCATCGTTTAGCAAAACTGAGGATAGTAACATACAGATACCGTGGTATGTGTGGGAGTTTGATTTTTGTTCAAACTTTTATGTTTTTTCAAAGCAAGACACATTAGCTATTGGACAGTATATAAATACCGATACCGGCGGTGTTATAGCTTTTTGTGTTCTTGAAACTGATAAAGCTGATGGGCAAGATAAATTTTTAATTTATAACGAAAATACAAACGAATGTGATATTGCCGAAAAACCGATTAAATCTAAATGCACAACAAAGTTTTTTGATTTTTTATCCTCGGGGTATTTAAAAAACATTGACCGTGCAAGCGTTGGCTTTGGTAACAATGGCGGTAAGCCGATACAGCTTAACTTTATTACCGACGTTGGTAACGTTAGCAAAACGGTTATGCTTTGTAGCCCCGATACAAATGAGCGAGATTCGAATTTTGTGACGGTTAAACAGTTTTATCCAACGCTAAAAGCGGTAAGAACATTTGGAATAAACTTTGAGTGTGAGGGTCCACTCTTATTAGAAGGGATTTCGTTGCAATATAAAATGTTGGGAGGAGTTAAATAATGGCGACAAATTATGATGCAATTTTGGAAGAGGAAAAAAAGAAGTTAGAAGAACCGAAACAAAAGCAGATAGATGCGGTAAATAAAACGCATGACAGTCAGGCGTCAACCGTTAAAACTCAGTATGACAAGGCTGTGAATGATACAAAGATTGGATATGAGAGTAATTATGAGCGAAACGCTGTGCAGAAGCTTATAAACGAGAAGACAATTGCCGAAAAGAATGCTAATTTGGGTCTTACGGATAGCGGACTTAACCGTACACAGCAGACGGCGGTGCAGCTAAGTTATGCTAATCAGAAAGGTGACATTGATTTAGCAAAACAAAATGCACTTGATACCTTATCTACAAATCTTGCGACAACGCTTTCAAATATTGAGCAAAGCAGAATAGGAAATATTGCTGAAATAGAGGCAAGCTATGATGCGCAGGCGCAGAGCAATGCGGTAAGTAGATATAATTCGACGATAAGCTCCGGCTCGAGAGGGTATTCGGGTGGGGGAAAGAGTGCTGAAAATAGTGATCGAATTATATATAGGTTTGCTGGATTTGATGAAGATAAAAACAAAAACATATTTTATGGTTCGGACGGTAAGACATATTATTTTGATGTCGGCATAAACCCATATGTATCAATCAACAATTCTAATTCAAAGTACGAAACTTTTTCAAATGGATATCAGCCTAGAGGTGTTTATCAAAACGGAAAGGATTATGGCAGTTTAGTAAAGTTTGACGAAATTCCGGCTGATAGGTCCAGTACTGGAGTACAACAAAATGTTTGGTATGCAGAAGATACTAATACATATTGGTTTTGGCGTGGTGACCTAAATAGATATATTCAAGTATATGATGCAGGTAAAGACGAAGACGGGAATATAATATGGAGAACTGTATGAGGGGTAGATTATGTCATATAAAAGCGGAGATATTATAGGAACAGGTTCAAAAAACAATTCTAAACTCGAATCTGGGGAATTGGTAGGCGTTGGTATTTCTAAGCCTAATACTGCAATTTTAAAGAATAACCAAGGTGCGCTAAATAGCGCCTTTATTGATTTTTTAAAAATTGAGAACGGTAGGTTGACAGGTTTTGATACTGCCATCAAGCAGATGGGATATAAGGATGCTGAAGATTTTAAGAAATATAAAGAGGAAAATCCTGAATTGTTTGAGGCTATGGGTGGAGTTAAATATGAAGTTGGCACTATACCGGAAAAGGATTCTGAAATAAAAATAACGGCTATTAATAACCTTATTAGTAATTATAAAAATACCGATATTAAAGAAATTGAGAGTATAGTTAAAAAAATCGGCTCGGGAGAGTGGCAGGATGCCGAAACAATGAACGAGGCAACCGATAAGGTAAACCGTTATGTAAATAATTACGTTGCTCTTGAGAGTATGGGGTATTTTAATTATCTGCCTGAAGAAGAGAGAAAAGGGTATGTTGAATTACTAAAAGGTCTTAAAAGTGATGTGGAGAATAAAAATTTTCTTTATACAAATTTCAAAAATATCTATGAATATAATTCGTTTATTATGAATAATACAGCTGATAGAGAAGGTGGCATGAGTGCCCCAAATATAGCGGCAAGAATCAAGGCATATGAGAGTAATAAAGATCAAATAAAGGTTATTGATGATGAAATTACCAATATGTCGGAAGATGAAAAGTGGATTGAAGAACCTAATCCATTTAGTGGTAGTCAAATGGTAATCTCAACTAGAAAAAAGCCTTCTGAAAAACATCAAAAACTTTTAGATGAGAAGGCTTATTTAGAGGAACAAATTAGACTTTACGAGCGATATGATCAAAAACGCGACGAGAGAATGGCAGTCGATACAATGAGCGAAGATTACGCTCAGTTTGATTATATAGAGTATTTGCATCAAGCAGCATCTGAAAGAGGAAAAAAAGTTGGTAATATAGAAAAAACAATAGTCGATATTGAGACACAGGAAACAAATGGAAATATTAAGAGCCCTAAAAAAGATAACAGCAATAATAGTGTGTACGACCCATATAAAGCCCAAGGCGAATTTTTAGAAAAAGCGATTAGCAATGGAATGTACATTGACCCATTAACACAATATTTAATTTATCGTGAAACTCTAGAAGGCAAGTATGCGCCGCCTCCTGCAATAGGTACGGCAGCAGCCGATGGACTTGAAGGCAAGTGGGAGTATCTCACCGAAGAAGAAAAGAAATATTATTACTACCTTACATCAAAAGGTAAACATACTCAGGCACTCGATTTTTTGGAAGTATTGCGAAATGTGTTGTACCGCAGAGAAGAGTCTGCAAAAGCAGAAAATGCAAAGGAACTAAGTGGATGGGAACTTGGTATTGACAATATAACATCTATTCCAATAAATATAATAGGTGGTGCAATGGGCTTTATTGATGATCTTGATGCATGGTCTAAGAATGCTGAAATTGACCCCTATTCGTTAGGACATCAAGTTCAAACAGAAGCACAAATTACTCGTGGTGAAATCGGAAGAAGAATAGATGAAGCAACAGGTGATACGGAATTTTTAGAGATTTCGTTGGGTGATGTTTATCAGGCAGCAATGTCAGGTATAGATTCTGCTATAGGTACTCTTGTGTTTAGGGAGTATTATTCGGTTATAGCAGGTATGGGTGTTGCTTCATCAAAAGCGAAGCAACTATATGAACAAGGTGCCAGTGAGGGGCAGATAGCGGCGGCTTCGATGTTTGCCGGAGTTGCCGAAATGGTGTTTGAAAAAGTTTCAATTGACCATTTTTTAGGAGAGTTTGTTAATGCTCCTGCTAATAAATGGTCCAAGTTATTGCTGCAGACAGCAGCACAGGGCGGCATTGAAATGAGCGAGGAAATGGCAACTGAGCTTGCTAACACAATTACCGACACGTTGGTGTTAGGTAGTCGTTCTGAATGGGAAAAGCTAATATCATCATATAAGCAGAAAGGATATAGCGATACTGATGCTGTTATAAATGCTATGTGGGATAAGGGCGGCGATATACTTAAAGAGGGTATTATGGGCTTTATCTCTGGTGGTATGATGGGCGGCGGTGGTTCAATCGTCAATTACGCATCAAATAAGACAATAAATGCTCACAACACAACTTTAAACTATGGCTTTTCGCAAGGGAGTGTGGGTGCGCTGATTAAGAATGGGCTTGCTATGCCGGAAGGTAGTGTGGCCTATAGTCAGGCGGTAAAGGCGCAGGCAAAGGTGCAGAACGGTAAAAAAGTATCAGGTACGGCACTTTATAATCTTGCGACGGCTATACAGAGTGAGATAACGACCAAAAGCGAAGTTAGGCTTGCTGAGCTTGGTGTGAGTAAGAGTGATGTTAAGACTTTGGCACCGATAGTTGCTAAGGCTGTGTTTGGTGAAAAACTTACTTCTAAGGAGCAATCGGTGCTTAATAACAGCGAAGCGGCAAGACAGGTTGTAAAAGAACTGTCGGCAGACCCTGTGAATACTATTTGGAAAGATGCGGTTAAAGGTGAAACTTTGCAGTCGACTGCAAATGGTGAGGGAGATAGTGTTTCTGCAGTTGATGCTATTGATGACGGCGAGACGACGGGTTTGGCGTCTGGTGTTGTACAAGGGGCTGACGGAAAACAATACTTTAACGACGGCAGTGGAGATGAATACTTTGGAGATGCTGAAGGTATAGACGTTGCACATGGCGGCGATACCTCGGCTCAAGGAGAAGCCATTGATAGAGGAGCATTTGATTTATCCGAACCTACACAGAAAGATATTGCACGTGCGCCGACAAGTCAAGAGGCATTTGATGAAGTAATAACAGGAAAGCAAAAAACTAATATACAGCGGCATATAGTAGATATTTGCAAACAGCTTGATTCAGGAATTACTGTAGAGTTTGTAGATGGACTTGAAACAAACGGTAAATTTGTACGAAGTCAGAATAAGATACTTATTCGTTCAGATTTAAGTGCTGTGCAGATGTACGTGGAAGTGTTTAAGCATGAGTTTATGCATAGGCTTGAAACAAAGAAATTGTACGGCAAATTCTTTGATTACTGTTTTAAAAAGAGTACGGCGTTTGAGCAGTATGTGAGAGCTGAACTGAAAAGTGTAGGTGTTGATTATAACGTTGATACTGCAACACGTGTGGGGGTTATAGAGGCATATACCAAGTACAAATTTGACCAGTATAAAAACAGTAAGGATATACCAAAGGCTGACCGAGATGCTTTTACAATGGAAAATGCTAAGGAAGAGATTGTTGCAGACTTTTTTGCACAGATACTGTTCCAGGGTGAAAAGTACCGTACAAGAATAATTGAAGCACTACAAAATGCTGACGGTGAAGCATTTATTGGTATAGGTGACGAAGTAAGTAGTGAAGCTGCATTACTTGAACTACAACAAAAAGAACCCACTCTGTTTGAGCAGGTTGTGCAGTGGATAAAGGATATTATATATAAGCTTCGTGGTATGCCTCAGGCAAAGAGTGTTGCAGATGACCTTGAATACATTGAAGGTTTACTGACAAGGGTTTATAACTCGAAAGACAGTAAGCGGATTGTGAAGAAAAAGCTTAATGAGGAGAAGTATAGTTTAAATCCAGAGTTTGAGAGTCAATACGATAGTTGGGATCGAAAAGATCCAAGAAAAATTTTTACAATTGGTAATACGTCAGATGCACTTAAAAAAATCGGCGTAGCTGATCGTGTGATTACTTGGGATTCTTCAAAAATTATTAAAATAAAATCAACACACTCAGAAATGACAGATGATATTATAAAGCAAGTACCGAACATTTTAGAAAATCCAATTATTGTTATGGAATCAAAAAATAATATGAGTAGACTTACGATGTTTGGTGAGGTTTATTCAGATAATAAACCGATACTCGCTGTGTTGGAAATTGAGCCGTATGGAAAAAAAGGCTTAAAACTTGATGAAATAAAACTTGCAAGTGCATATGGCAAAGATAATGCACAACGCTTTATCAATACTTCAAAAGTATTATATGTGGATAGCAATAAAAAAAGAGTTAGTAACTGGGAACAGCGTACTAGGCTCCGATTGCCGGTCGGCAGTTCAGTTACTAACTCTATGTACAGTATATCCAATTCTACTGAAAATGTCAATACTGAAAAAAGTAATGACAATAGTAATGATATTTCTTCAGGACAATATTCATTAGGTTCGCCTATGCAGCAGATGAGATATAACGCAGAAGCGTATGCAAAGCATATTAATCGCAAGTATCAATCTAAAGCAGATAAAGACTCTGTTGCTAAAAAGATAAAGCAGATTGTGGCGCAGGATAATAAATCGCAAAAAGCTCAGGAAGAAACAAGGCAAAAGGTTTACGACCGCAAAGGTAATCTTGTTGGTGAGCTAACGCTTAAAGAACGTCTTATAAACGAAGTGGCGGTTGAAATTGCTGAAAGTATAGAGGCACCAAGGACGGCCGAGGCTGACGAAGTTCTGTCTGCACTTAAAGAACGGCCATTGGTTATTAATGAAAAGCAAGAGGCAGAGATAAGGCATCAATTTGGTACACTTACTAATTTTAGAAAAGATACCGGCATAAGACTTGTAAGTGAGAATAGCGAAGTGGCAAAAGGGCTTACAACGCTTGAAATTGCCTGGAACGGTGATTGGGTAAGTGCATACTCCGGTTATTTTGATGCTGACGTCAGTGACCTTGATATGCCGATTCGTCTTGCAGAGATTGTTGATAACCTTAATAATATGACCGAAGAAATGGACTATGAGGCTATTGCAACAGATATTGCCGAGCAGTTGAGCAAAAACCTTAACGAGACAGGACCTAAAGCAGAAAAGCGTAGAGTAAATGAAGCATATCGCCGTGGTGTTTCGGACGAGCGTGCCAAAACACAAAAGCAACTTAATGAACTACAAAAGCAAAACCGTAATCTTAAAAATCGTGTGAAACCTAAAGATGTGCAAAACATACGCAAAGAGGTTGAACGGATATATAAGAAGCTTGCCGCCAATAGTTCTACAAAGCACGTGCATCAGGGACTTAAAAAGGCGGTCAGTGAGTTTTTGGAATTGTTTAACCAGAGTGATGAGTTTACATTTAAGCCTTCAGATAGGGATAAGGTAACACGGCTTTGGCGTGAATATAGAAAACTTGCCGGGGCAGATGCTACATCTGAAGCGTTTGGATATGATGCGCAGATTGAAATTGATATTGAAGCGCTCGAAGAAATATTACCCGGTCGCAGTATATGGGAGTTACATCCGGACGAGCTGGCTCAGGTTAAAGATATTATTGCTAACGTTAGTCACTGTATTGAAACGGTTAACGAAATGATTGTTAACGGTAAAACGGAAGAAATAGCCGACCTGTCAGGAAAAGCTATGGTAGAGCTGCGTAGACAAAAAGGCAAAATTGTTGATCTTGGAAACTTTGACCTTGATATGAAGAATACTACACCGGTTTATTTCTTTGAACGTACCGGTAGCAACGTGTTGCAGAAAATTTTTGCTGATATTAAAAGAGGCGAAAATATCTGGGCACAAAATATGTTAGCGGCACGTGAAAAAATTACCGAAATTAAGAAAAAGTACGGATATGACAAGTGGAAAGACATTACACTTAAATTTACGACCAAGTTGGGAGATAATATTGAACTTAATCTTGAGCAGGCAATGTTGCTTTATGCGACAGTAAAGCGTGAAAACATTAACCTTAATCAAGAAGCGGCACACACATATATTGGCGGCGTTGTTATTCCAACAAAAAAACTCAACAGCCTTATGAGTGAAATACGTGGTTTTACTAAACACGATGGTGAAAGTGACGCCAGTGCTAAAAAAAGGTATGACGGACTCGTTAAAGCTCTACGCAAGCAGATAGACGTTGCACCACATCAGATAAGGGTATCGGATTTCGCTAAAATATCAGACTTTTTGACAGAGCAACAAAAAGCGTATGCTGATGAAATGGTAGCGTATCTTTCAAACGATATGGCCAAGCTTGGTAATGAAGTTTCCATAAAGTTATTTGGCATTGAAAAGTTTAACGAAAAGTATTACATACCGTATAACTCGGCCGATAACTTTCTTATATCAATGCCCGGTGTAGAGCCGACCTCTTCTATTAAGCACCGTAGTTTTACAAAAGACTTAACACACGGAGCAAATAATCCACTACTGCTTACATCTTTTAGCGAAGTGTGTGCTAACCATATTGAGCAGATGTGTATGTATAACGCTATGGCAATACCTGTTGACAACCTAACACGTGTATTGAACGCACAAATACCCGGTAGCGAAGGAACTGCACCAACATCGGTCAAAAATGAAATCGAACGCACCATGGGTAAGAGCGGCCTAAGGTACATAAACAATTTAATACGTGACATGAGCGGCAGTGTACGTATTTCAGATATGGATTCGCTTGTTGGAAAAGTGACAGGAAGATATAAAAAAGTGGCAGTACTTGCAAGCCTTTCGGTAGTTATTCAGCAGCCTACTTCTGTTGTAAGAGCATTTAGGTATATACCACCCAAGTATTTTATGAAAACGACACTTAAAACCGCTGAACGTAACTATAATCAAATGAAGCAGTATGTTGGAGAGGCTATTATAAAAGAAATGGGCGGTTTTGATACCGGAGTCGGTGCAAGTAATAGCGATTATTTGCTACAACCAAAAAGAAATGTGGGACAATTTATTGATGATGTTGCCGGATGGGGTGCAAATATGGCAGACCAATTAACCTGGGCACATATATGGGCCGCATCAAAGGCAATGGTAGCAAAAGAAAATCCTGAACTGCAGATTGGCAGTGAGTCGTTCTTTAATAAAGCGGCGGAAATATGCAGTGAAACGCTTAGCAAGACACAGGTATATGACAGTATACTTGTTAAGTCTGAAGCAATGCGCAGTAAAAGTGCATTGTCTAAAATGGCTACAGCCTTTATGAGTGAACCGACTGTTACATACAATATGATGATGGGCGCTATGCGTGACGTTGGCTCACATAAAAAAGGTGCTGTAAAGGCTTTGGCAAACACAACTGCGGTAGTGATTGGTCAAATTATAGTAAACGCTGCATTTAAGAGTCTTGTTTATGCAATGCGTGATGACGACGAAGATGAAACATACTTTGAAAAGTGGCTTGAAAGTTTTGTTGAGTCTGCAGTGAGTGATATGAACTTTTTTAACTATTTACCATACGCTAAAGATATTGTATCGCTTTTACAAGGATATAGCGTTGAGCGAATGGATATTGCCGCAATAGCGGATGTGAAACAGGCAATTGAAAAGGCATTTGATGAAAATGCAACTGAACTTGACCGTCTGAAGAGTATTTGCACAGCGTTTAGTTTAATAACCGGAGTGCCGGTTAAAAATATTTGGCGTGATGCTGAAGGTGCTTTTAAAACAATTAAGGGTTTGATTGAAAAAGATTGTGTTAATACACTTGAAGGTAGCAAAAGAGCGGCTTTGGTTGGTTTTGCAGAAGCTGTTGACTGGATACCGGGTATCGAAATTGATGTTGACGGTTCGGCTCGGCTAGTAAGTGAGCTTGAGGGCAATAATACATATGATAGTCTTGACGATTCTGATAAAGAAAAGGTTGAGGATGGTGTAGAAGATTATCTTGAGAACAAGCAAAAATTTAACAAAGGCGAACTTAAAAGCAAGGCAAAGCAGTTTGAGGACCTTTATACAATACGTCGTAAATACGGAAGCAATTCTAAAAAGTATCGAACAGCACGTAATAAAATGTTAGATAGCGGCATAAGCAAAGACGATCTTTCGCTTGGCCTTGAAATTGCAAAGTTTAAATACCTTGAGCAAAATGGTATAACCGTTGCTGAGTATTATGCAGTAAAAACTGAGCTTAATCGTAAGAACGGGGAAGTAAAGGTTTATGATACTGACGGTAGTGGTGGTCTTAGTACTAAAGAGACCAAAAACGCTATTAATAAAATGAAAGGATTTGGTAAAAATGAAAAAAATATTTTGTTTGAATTATTAAAACCGTAAAATTATTTATGAGCGCTTGGCTAAATGCCGGGCGCTCTGCTTTTAGAAAGGTGGTAAAAATATGGCGCTAAAAACGTTAAATTATTCAGTAGATATAGCCGGTATTACTCCTGCTACAGAACAATTTGGCGGTACGCAGGGGGATCATAAAGTAACGACGATTGAGTTTATTTTAACGGATGAATTGTATGAAACTGTAACGGATGAGTCAGGAGACGTAAGGCATATGTACCGATTCGACGTTTATGACGGTGAGGGTGGTATTTGGTCAAGTGTACCGGAAGAGATTACAGAAAACACTGTAAGTATTACACTTGAAGAGCGACACACACGCTTTGGTGGGAAAATTACGGTTTATTTGGTAATAACCGCATTATCGGAAGATAACAAAACCGAGATGGAACTTTATAGCTTTCCTGCTGTATTACGATTTAATAACAAGCCTGACGGTACGTATCAGCAAGGCGAAAACTATGAAAGCATATCTTCGCTTGCTGAAAGTGCAAAAAACAATGCCCTTGCGGCAGAGACTTCAAATAGGCAGGTGGAAGGCCTTGCAGCCCAGGTTGAAGAAAAACTACAAAACGGTGAATTTGACGGTGTGGGGATTGAGTCGGCAGAAATTGTTGACGATGAGCTTGTTATTACCTATACCGACGGTACAGTTCAAAATTTAGGTAACGTAAAAGGTGAACAGGGCCCTAAGGGAGAAAAGGGAGACCAGGGTGAAACCGGAGCAGATGGTATAGATGCTGTTACTGACCAACGTTATAACGCTGAAAGCGAAAATGCACAAAGCGGTAAGGCAGTCGCAGAGGCATTACAGTCTTCTGTTCAAAAGGTTAAAGGCGTTTGGCAGTGCGAACAGCTTTATGGTGTAGCAGCTATCGATAATGAATATCTAGATAAAATGTTGTCTGTTGAAGACCATGCTTTTTTTGAATACAATAACGACTACGGCAGCATACCTCGTAGGCAATCGAATGGTAATTTAATGACAAACACACCTGTCAAAGACCTTGACTGCGCCAACAAAAAGTATGTAGATGATTTAATTGGCGATATAGAAGCTTTGTTAGGGGGTATTTAAATGAGTATAACAACTGAAATACAACGATTACAAACTGCAAAGGCAGATATTAAGATAGCCATTGAAAATAAAGGTGTAACAGTAGGTGACGGAACAATTGATACCTATGCCGAAAAGATTAGTGAAATATCGGGCGGTGGTAGCAGTTACAACCCACTTGAATATGCAACAGAGTTAACCCGAACATATATCAATTCCGTATTCCCAACCGATTACGAATTAAGTATTGATGCACCAAATGTTAATTCTTTTAGTAATGCTGTTTTTGGACAATCAAACTTAAAGAAAATTAAAATATCAGGCAACATTAACAATAACCCTGTCGATATGGAACGAATGTGTTATTCTGCCAAAACCCAAACACTTGAAGAAATTGATTTTTCAAACTTCAAACTTAACATTTCAAATATGCGACAAGCCTTTAATGGTAATCAAAGCCTTAAAAGAATACTTGGAACATTTGATTTAACGAATTGTACAAATGCAACAAACGCTTTTAATCTATGTGTTGCATTAGAATATGTAAGGTTTGCAAAAGAAAGTATATTTTTAAGTATTTTGTTTATACATAGTGCAAATTTAAGCGCCGAAACAATACAAAGCATTATAGATGGACTTGCAGACTTGACGGGTAGTACGGCACAAACACTTACATTACATAAAACAGTAGGTGAAAAATTAACCGATACACAAAAGGCAACAATAACTTCAAAGAATTGGGAATTGGTTTATTAAGGGGGTGGTTAAATGACCGAAATCGCTGTTGCACTAATCACCCTGGCAGGTGTGATTATTACGGTTACACTTGGTAACAAAAAGACCTCAAAGGATATAAAATCACAAACCGATCTTACAATTTATCGGATAGACCAATTAGAAAAAAAGGTAGAAAAGCATAATCAGGTCGTTGAGCGTGTATATATTCTTGAGAGGAAAGAAGAGGTCGAGGAAGAAAAAATAAAGGTCATCAATCATAGAATTGATGACCTTGAAAAATATCATAATTAGAAAGGTGAGATTTTATAATGGCAAAAGAACTTAAAGGAATTGATGTTAGCGAATATCAAGACATTATAGATTGGAACAAGGTAAAGCCCCAAATTGATTTTGCTGTTTTGCGTTGTGGGATTGGCAACGATATAAAAAAGCAAGACGATAAACAGTATAAAAAAAATATAGCTGAATGTGAAAGGCTGGGTATTCCATATGCTATATATCTTTACAGTTATGCGACAAGCGAGTCTATGATAGATAGCGAGGTTGCACACACTTTGCGATTAATTGGCACGTATAAGCCGTTTTGTGTATATTTGGATATGGAAGATAATTCAACTGTTGTACTTGGCAAAACCAGACTGACTGCATTTGCAAAGAGATTTTGCGAAGCGATAAAGAAAAAAGGCTTTAAGGTTGGTATATATGCCAATCAAAATTGGTTTCAAAACTATCTTGATGTTAAGTCGCTTTATGATGCAGGCTATTCAATTTGGTGTGCAAAATATTCTGACAGAACACCTGATATTGCAGCACCATATGATATATGGCAATATTCGTCTACCGGCAGAATTGACGGCATAAGCGGAAATGTTGATATGAATTATATGTATAACGATATACGTAAGGAGATGAACAATGTGAAAACTAATGATAACACACCCGATACATACGCAAAGGAAGCGGTTGATTGGGCGATTAAAAACGGTATTTTAAAGGGTACCGATGAGGGCAATTATAAGCTCCACAGCAACCTGACCAGACAAGACGCACTTGTATTTTTGTATAGAGCTATTAAAACAAACGAAATATAAAAGGAGACGATACTATGAACAAAATTATTAATTGGTTTAACACAAATATATTTGGTATGTGGTTAAAATTTGTAGGTATTAGAGTTTTAAAGACCATGGCTGAGACAGCGCTTGCCATGATTGGTACAAACGTGATTGGTATTACCGACGTCGATTGGCTTGGCGTTTTAAGCGCTTGTGCGCTATCCGGCGTGGTGACAATACTTTTTAATATCAAAAGCCTGCCGGAAGGGAAATAATGATATAATGATATCAAAAAGAAGACCAGTGGGCAAAATGTCAAATATATTTGACATTTGGTAGACGGAGAATATAATTATAATGGTGCAGGGCAAAGGATAACCTGTGTGGATTAAGAATATTTGGTTTGTTGTGTTGTGGTTTAATTTGGCGTTTACAATTTAATAAAGGAAAATGTATTTTTATCAAAAGGTAGAGACGTATTCTCACTGCACCAAAAATACACCGCCTCGTTCCGTTATGGTTCGGGGCGGTGTTTCTGTTTAATAGCAAAATTACTCATAAAGCATTATGCCTTATGAGTAATTTTTGCGACAAGTCCAAACGTACCATTTTGCGAAAAGAATATTGCAAATGTGTTCGACTTATTAAAGTTTGGTGGTAGCGGCGGGTGTTTAGTCGAACACTTGGAAGATCGGGAAGGAAGGGCTGTGCTTGCTGCTTCTTCGGCCTGTTCGGCTGTTATTGTTGCTGTTGTTTCGTTTTCGCCGTTGTAGTTATAAGTAATGATAATTTTATCATCATATAAAAATATTTTATTGACGAAAATGTCGATAATTTGACGTTGATATTCTTTGTCGTCAATGTCGCCGATTTTAAATTGATTTAGGAAATATATGACTTGCTCACGTTCAATTATTGGTAGAGCAAGTTTTTCTTTTTTTATATCGGTTTTTATCTGTTCTCGTTCTGCTTCAAGTTCTCGTAAACGTTCACCGGTGGTTTCTGAAATTATGCCAGCTTCGATAGCTTTCATAATATTTTTTATTGCTGTTTGTGTTTCTTTTAAGCGTGCGTTCAGATAGTCAAGTGTTGATTTGTCGTCACGCTCTTCGGATTGGATTGCAGTTACACGGTCGGCAATATATTCAATAATATCATCCTGAAGAATATGTGCAACTGTAAGGCGGGTTATCTCACGCTCAAGCCAGTCTTTTTTTACGGATTTTTTATTACAAGTACGTTTATGTTTTTTGTGATGACAGGAATAATAATAAAATTTGTTTCCACCTTTACCTGTACCTGAATCACCAATCATTGTAGACTTACAATGACCGCAAAAAACCTTACCTGTAAGAAGAAAAACAACATTT
Organism: Acutalibacteraceae bacterium; assembly: GCA_045602785.1. Taxonomy (GTDB): domain Bacteria; phylum Bacillota; class Clostridia; order Oscillospirales; family Acutalibacteraceae; genus UBA737. Next base: position 3,648 of record JAZSCF010000009.1, on the reverse strand, counting down.
TCACCACGTGAACGTGCCGGTGCTTTTTTAGATTTATTTAATTCGTTATTGACTCTTTCAAATTGTTCGTCCGATATAATTCGTGGCATACCGCCAGAAATTACTATGTCACTCCAACGATATTCACCAATATACTGACGGTTGCGTAGTACACGTGAAATTCCATAGTGTGTAAATTCTTTGCCGTTGCGTGTTTTTATTCCTTTTGATTTTATAAAACGTAATATATTTGCTACGGTATTGCCTTGATCATACATATCAAAAATAATTTTAACAACCTTTGAGCCTTCAGGGTCAACATGAAATTTATGTTCGTCGTCAACATTATATCCAATTGAAAGACCCGAACCGTTATATTGACACTTATAAGCGGACTCACGCATACCACGTGTGATTTTTTCACGTAGCTCAGCAGAGTAGTATTCTGCAAGACTTTCAAGCAGTCCTTCAAGTATTATACCTTCGGCACCCTGGGGGATGTGCTCTTTTGCATATTGTACGGAAACACCATTGCGGCGAAGGATAGCTTTGTTTTTTGCAATATCCTCACGGCTTCTGCCGAAGCGGTCTATTTTCCAGACAATGACGGTATCAAATATTTTATTTTTACTGTCACGTAGCATACGTTGGAATTCAGCACGGTTATCATTAAGACCTGTTTTTGCACGGTCAATATACGTGCCTATGATATTAATGTTGTTAGCGGCTGCGTATTCGTTACATTCACGAAGTTGTCCCTCGATGGATTGTTCTGTTTGACGTTCTGAAGAGTATCGAGCATAAATAACGCCGTTCATATATTCACCGTCCTTTTGATTTGTAGTGATAGGTAATATGTAATAGTGAAGAAGTATGGTGTGCCGCAAGTGGCATGAGTTAATGTTACACCTCACCACCGCCTGTGACGGAGCCTCTCCTCAAGGAAGAAGCCAGGATAGATATTATTTTATTTTTGGTGGGTTGCATACACTGCATCGGCGGAAATACTCTGACGCTTCGTCTAGCGGCATTGGAATTTTAGAATATGCGAGATAGTCGCATTTGGCACGGTGATAACATTTGCCTGTTTTGGTAACATAAACCGTTACCTGTTCTGCACGTTCGGGTTTTATATAGGTTGCATTATAGTTAAGTATAGCTGATGTAACTATAGCGGCAATTAGTAGTATTGATGCTACTGTAATTATGATGTTAGTTTTAGTTGTAGAGTTCATAGTTTTTTTTATAATATTTGAGAAATTTCGTCATTAAATTTATTCAATCCAAAATCTAAAATATAATCAGCTTCTGCTTTTAAAAAAAATTCTTCTTCAATTCCGTTATATATATAGGTAAGACCGGGTTCTTCGGGAATGAAAAGATGATTATATATTTTTTCATGTTTAATTATATTCATAAATTCTGTTCTAACTGCGGCCAAATCATATTGTTCGTGCTTATCGTAATATAATTCAAGTGATTCAAAATAATTTTCAAAACGTTGAATATCCAGTGTAGTATCTAATGTTTTGCCGTTGTTAAAAATTGATTCATATAACATTGTAACATAACAACATAAATTGTTTTGAAAAATATCGCGGTTATTCAAATTTATATATTTGTTACCGTTGTTGTAATATCGTAAACAAACAAGAAACGAAGTAAAAATGCAAGTATCATATAAACAAAAATTATTAGAGTTTATATATTTAAATCTCTTATCATCATTTAATATTAGTGTATTTAAAATAATTTTTGTAGCAATGAATTGTAATGGTGAAAGTTTTTTAAAATTGTTTGTTCCAAATATTTGTTTTAATGTTTTATTCAAAATTCTTTTTGCTTTTAAATAATTCATAAATATTACCTTTTTGCTCGTGTGATAGCGAGCTTTATATTTTTCGTCATAAAATATTATGATATGACAAAATTCAACAAATTTCTTTGTGTTGCGACTTTATAATACACAATACGCAATAAAGAATGCGAAAGGAGTGTAATATATGCGACAGGAATTTGTTGATTTGCTTATTCGTCATCCTGAGTGTGAGGACGATGTTCGGCAGATCTTAACACAGCAAGAGCTGCAGCCTGAAGCTCAGGTGGAGCCGCATCAAAAAGAGCGATAATTTCGTTCTGAGAATCGGACAGTCCGTTTTCATTTGAAAGCGGGCTTTTTTCTTTTCCAAGTAAAAAATCGACTGATACGTTTAAAAATTCTGCAATCTGCGGCAAATATTTCATATATGAAACATTACGTCCCGATTTCCAAGCGCTAAATGATGTCTTTTTTACCCCCAAAAAGTCTGTTAGATCCTTTTGAGTTTTGTTTTGTTCTTTTAATAATGCTGAAATTTTGTGCAAAGTTTCCATTTTGCTAACCTCTTTTATGTGCAAAAGATAGAAAAGTTAGTCTTTTGCTAATTTATTTATTGACAGTTAGCAAAATGTAAACTATAATAACCTCGTCAAGACCACTTGACAGTTGCGGTTTTGCGGGGACCTTTCAAAATTTTCGTTTTGTGAAAGTGCTATAGTCGGGTTTTAAGGACGGCTCGGCTATAGTGCCCGCAAGAATAACATTGCTTGGCATCCTCCAAGAATAGTGCGCCGCCGGGTTTTGATTCCTACACAAAATTCGGTGGGTGCACAAAAGAACGTGTTACAACAGAGAATCCCTCAGTCAGCTCACGCTGACAGCTCCCTTTAGGCAAGGGAGCCTTGTTAAGAAGCAAAACAAGGTCAAAAGTACACACTATGATAACTGTCGCAAGTACATAGTACATTTTTTTGATACTTTTGTCAAGTGGTCTTTACAAAATAACAAAAATTGGAAGGGAAGTGCAAGGTTGGATAGAGTTTTTATTGCTGACTGTAAACGTGAAATGAGTTTGCGGGGTTGGAAAAACAAGGATTTGGCGAAAGCAACCGGTTATAAGACAAATACTATTGATTCATTCTTTTCCGAGCGTAAGGACCGTGAAAGAAGTGAAGACGTTGGTAAAGCAATAGGTAAAGTGTTGGGAATTGATTATGTTTGATTTTGCAGTTGACTGCAGAAAGGATGGTTGATAGTGGCAGAGATGGTTTTAAAGGTAGTATCTGGCGAAAATGATGTTGCTAGGCTTGAGAAAATACCGCCTCATATTATTAATCGTTGGGCAAGGGTTACTGTATGGGCAATTGACAGATTCTTTGCAAAGCCCGGCGTAAGAGAAGATTATGAAAAATGGTGTGCTGAATATAAAAAGAAGCAGGCAGAACAGGAAGGTGAAATTGATGGTTGATATGAACGTAATTGTATTAGAGGGTATTGGACTTTACATAGTGCTGGCAATTGTCTTGTTTATGATGATATCTATAGTGGCACTGGCTTGGTCGGGTATTAAGCAAGATGAAAAGATTGAGATATTGCGTGAACAATTATTTGAAGAACGAGAACGAAATATAAATCTTAACCACGATAATATGCGATACAAACTAAAGTTCGGTGCGCTGAATTCAGGAAAAGAGCAGTGATGCATTTATGTCAGAGATAAGATGTGAACATTGCGGTGGTGTTGTAGAAGGCAAAAACTATTTTACATACTGCAGTTATCGTAAAGTTTTTATACATGTTAGGTGTGAGCAAGCGTGTGAGAACTATAGTGCTGATATTCTTAAAAATGG
>JAZSCF010000008.1:0-2284 GCA_045602785.1 Acutalibacteraceae bacterium | reverse complement strand
CGCAATATTTTCGAAGGTCTTTTAAGACAGGACGAAAATGGGAAAATTGTTTGCGGTGTTGCCGAGGCTTATGAAAAAAAGGGTCTCACCTACACTTTTCATCTACGCCGTGATGCTAAATGGAGTAATGAAGAAGCCGTTACCGCTAATGATTTTTTATTTGCTTTAAGACGCGCAGTAAACCCCAAAACCAAATCCCCTTTTGCTAAACGCCTAACAAACATTAAAAATGCAAAAGATATTTTAAACGGCAAAAAATCTATATATGATTTAGGTGTTAAAGCGCCCGACCCATATACTCTTGAAATCAAGCTTTCAAAAGATGACCCCTCTTTTTTGGAAACCCTTGCCACAAGCGTAGCAATGCCCTGTAGTGAAGCCTTTTTTAACGATACTGCGGGTAAATACGGGTTAGAAAGCGAAAACATTCTTTCCAACGGCAGTTACCGTCTTACCAAATGGGGAAAAACAGTTTTTGGTATAAGACTTTACCGTAACAAATATTACACCGGCAATTTTATTGCAAAAAATGCGGCTGTTTTTTTAGCTATTGATGAAGAAAGAACGCCTATAGAAGTATTAAAAGCTAACGATGCCGATATTACGTTTATCTCCCCTAATACAATTAATGAAGCCAAAGAAAACAACCTTGGCGTTGCTAAAAATAATAATATATGCTGGTTTTTAACTGTTAGCGATGGCTTTTCAAAGGATATTAGAAAAGCACTAATAACCCTCGCAAATCCCCAAGTTTTCTCAAAAAACTTGATTGACGGATATTATCCGGCACAGAACATTTTTCCGGATGTTTTATCAGCTGAAGCCGGCTCAACAGGGATGCCTATTTACGATTTAGAAGCCGCAAAAGAGCTTTTTATTAAAGAAATAAAATTACTTAAGGATAAAAAATTCCCTGAAAATGTAGTTTTATATTATTATGATGATGGTTTTTCAAAAACAGTTGTAACCGATATTGTAGGTCATTGGCAAAACCAACTCGGCGCTTATATAAACATTGAAGCAGTTTCATCACCAGATAAGCTTATTTCACAATTAAAAGACCAAACCTATGCTTTAAGTATATTCCCCGTAAACTGTGCTTCGCCTAGAATTAACGAATACTTAGAAAAATTCGGTATCAATTATAACAAAAAAAACCTAGCCAAAACACAAAACACAATATTAAAATCAAATAATTTAGTGCCTTTAATGACACAAGATACTATTTTGGCTTATAACAAAAATCTTCAAAACTTCAACCCTTCAAACAGCAATGGTTTAATTGATTTTGCCTATATTGTGAAAAACGATTAATAATTACAATTTATTCCAACAAACAAGGCTCTCGTGAAAGCACGAGAGCCTTGTTTTTATTTTATTATGCCTTTTTTAACGGTATATCGCTTTTTGCCGATTTTTATTTTGCCGGAAATATCCATTTGAGCATAGCCCTTATTTACATAATACTTTTTGCTTTTATATTTGATAATTGCTTTGCTCTTATACCACATACCACTCTTAATAGCGTAGTATTTGCCGTCTTTCTTGTAAAGGGTGGTGGTTTTACTCCAGATACCACTCTTGATGTAATAGTACTTACTACCTATCTTCTTAATGCCGGTTGTATAGCTTACCTTGCCGGATTTTACATAATAGTATTTACCATTGTACTTAACGAGTTTAGTAGCCGTATTCTTCTTACCACTCTTTACATAATACAATTTACCGTTGTATTTAACAAGAGTAGTTGCTTTCCAGTCAATCTTACCCTTCTTCACATAATACCAAGTCCCGTTGTACTTAGCAAGTGTGGTAGAAGTGTTCTTCTTACCATTCTTCACATAGTACCATACACCGTTATACTTGACAACAGTAGTCTTAGTAGTCTTAAGACCTTTTTCAACATGATACCAAGTGCCATTGTACTTAACTAAAGTAGCAGCACTAGAAGTGTTAAATTTACCGTCCTTGATATAGTGCCACTTACCATCAATCTTGTAAAGTGTGTCAGCAATCTTGCTGTTCCACACACCATCAATCACATAGTAAGTCTTACCATTATACTTAACAAGGCGGGTGTCTTTGCTCCATATACCGCCCTTAAGTGAGTACCATTTACCATTGATTTTACACAAGGTATCAATAGACGATTCCCAAACGCCTTCATTAATATAATACCACTCGTTATCAATTTCAATAAGGTCGGTAACAACAGTCTTTTCGCCGTCAAGATAGTAATTAATTTTACCGTCTTCTTCAATTAAGTGCTTGCCATTAACTTTAC
>JAZSCF010000007.1:0-27094 GCA_045602785.1 Acutalibacteraceae bacterium | reverse complement strand
CCCAGTACATTCCAAAGCCAAAAATCACCTTTTGTGAAAAGGTAATCAATATTGCGCCTTACAAGCTCGTTCGCAACCCTTTTTGTAAGCCTATAATACCAAGTCGGATCGTAGCCATGTCGTTCTGTGAGCCAAGGAGTTGGAGAGATATTTTGTCTTCCTAAGACCGCTTGGCCTCCCGACTTCCCAGTACATTCCAAAGCCAAAAATCACCTTTTGTGAAAAGGTAATCAATATTGCGCCTTACAAGCTCGTTCGCAACCCTTTTTGTAAGCCTATAATACCACACAATATAGCCTATACCCAAAGTAAGCCAACCTACCAAGAAAAACAGCAAACAATAATTCATAGTGCGCTTATTATCGTAAGGTGTTATTGCTCGGTTTACATCCCTTGAAACCGAAGCCATAACAACAATACCGTAAATGCCAAAGGTTACTAAAAATAAAAAGATTGTTTTAAAGATGTTCTTAGGCGGATTACCACATTCACTTTTTCTAAAGGTTTCTTTAAAAGCATAACCAATATGGAACAAAAAGAAGAAAAACGCTATAGCAAATAATACACCGCTTAAAATTTGGGTGTAAGAAAAACCAAATATTTTTTCTACCTTAATGTCGCCGCGTAAATATTCCGCACCAAAGGACAAAACGCAAGCCCAAAATATGTAAACATAATTTATTCTGCCAATAAACTTTTTGGAATTAAAAAATTTTAAAAGCAAAAGGAATAAAAGCAGGCTAAAATACGCTTCTACTAATGCTATTGGCAATCTTTTAACCCCTGCTACGCCATCAGGTAAATCACTACTACTAAAGGCAATACCGTATTTGGTAGCTATTCCGTAGCAGCAGCCCTTTAAAAAGCAACCGATTTTGCAAAAGAAGTGAAAAAGCGGTACCGAAACACCAAAAATATCAAAGGCAGTTTTACGGGTATTTTTAGAAAAACGCGCAGTGTATATTCTTAAAGCAAGTAATGCGCCTAAAAATCCACCAAAATAAACCGAACCGCCAAATATACTAAAAACAGTTTTTATAAGTGCTTTAAACTTTAACCCCGAAAGACCGCTAAGTATTGAAAGCGTTGCCTTATAATTTATAAGCGCATAAAAAATACGGCTACCTAAAAAAGCGCCTATTAAAACAAAAAGCGCTGCATAGCCCATATTTTTTAAGGTAAATCCGCGGTTTTTGCCAAGTAGTATCCAAACCACAAGCGAAGCCATAACGCCTATTAACGTAAATACAACATCTGACGCTATACTTTTGCCTAAAAGAGTTATTACAGGAAACAAAGAATCACTCCAACCCCTTAAATATACCTAAATTATACCAAAAGAACAAGAGTTTATCAAGTATTTAAGATAAATATTTACGAAGCTTTAAAAGTATTTTCTTTTCTACACGCGACACCTGTACTTGCGACATATTTAAAAGCCTTGCCGTTTTGCTTTGGGTAAAGGAATCATAGTACCTATATTTTACAATTAGCTTTTCTTCTTCCGACAAGTATTCAAAAACGCTGTCAAGCATTACCTTATTACAAATTTCTTCTTCGTAAGACTCGCAAGGCAAATCGGTTTCACTAACCCCATCTTCACCGCTAACAGTAAGCGATACTGTAGACATCCCTGCCGATATAGCTTCGGTTATATCTTCGGGGCTAACACCTAGTTCTAATGCCAATTCACTAACCGTAGGCTCCCTGTAAAGCTTTTGCTCAAGCTCGCTCTTTTTACGGGTTATTTTCATATAAAGCTCTTTTAAACTACGCGATACCTTAACAGCGCCGCCATCACGAAAAAGTCTTCTTATTTCACCCATAATAACAGGCACTGCATAGGTAGAAAACGCAAAGCCTTTACTACTATCAAAAGCATCTGCCGCTTTTATAAGTCCTATACACCCCGCTTGATAAAGGTCTTCATACTCTATTCCACGCCCGCAAAAGCGTTTGCAAAGAGAATGTACAAGCGGTAGATTTTGTTTTATAAATTCTTCACGACTAATTTTCGGTTCAACCATTCACACTAAAGCGTTGGCGCAATTTTTTAACCATTATAATGCTTGTGCCTTTACCCATTGTGGAGCGCACCTTTACGCTATCCATAAATGACATCATCACCGCAAAGCCTAGTCCCGCACGCTCGCCGCCTAAGGTTGTGAAAAGCGGTTCCATAGCTTTTGCTACATTTTCAATACCCTTACCCTTATCGCGTATTTTAATTTTGATGGTATTATCATCATTAAGCTCTGCCGATATGTAAATTTTTCCTGTAGTATCACCGTAAGCGTGTACAATACAGTTTGTAACCGCTTCTGAAACGGCAGTTTTAATATCGTTGATTTCTTCTATAGTTGGGTCTAACTGTGAAGCAAATGCCGATACCACCGCACGCGAAAATCCTTCATTAGCTGAACGCGACATAAAATTCATACAAAAGCTATTTTTAACCATTTTGATTTTCTCCTTCTAATTTTGCTAATTTTTCTATTCCTGCAAGCTTTAAAACCTTATAAATAGTAGATGAAGCGCCGCTAATATGTAAAGCCGCTCCCGTTTTTTGCAAATTGCGGTAACGCCCCATTACAAGCCCTATGCCCGAGCTATCCATAAAAGTAATGCCCGAAAAATCAAGCACTAAAAGTGACGGCATATTAAGCTCTACCGCATTGTCTACCGCTTCGCGCATCTCTTTAGCGGTATGATGGTCCAATTCGCCCGTTAAATACGCCGTAACAACCTCGCCCGTTACATTTATTTTTACTGCCATTTTTTACACTCCTAAAATAAAAATAGGACAAACCCCTATCTATGATACAGGTTTGTCCTTAAAAAATTTGTCGTAATTTATACTTTATAAAAATTTTTTAATTTTTGTCTTATGCCTGATGCCAAATAAAGCGAACCAAAAACAAAAACAACATCTTCACCACTTACTTTATTTATAGCATCGGTATAATTATCTGCGGTTTCGCAACTACAGTATTTTTGCGCCATTAAGCATAGCTCTTCCGCCTTTAGTGAACGCGGCATACCGTCTATTTCTACCGCTACCGCGCGACTACAGTAAGGCAATAAGGTTTTTAAAACCATTTCACAATCCTTATCGGCACACATACCTATAATGGCAGTAATTTTTCCGTTATATGCACGCATTGTTTTTGCCAAAGCATCCGCACCATCGGGATTATGAGCACCGTCAACAATAACGATTGGAGCTTTACTTATTACTTCCATCCTTGCAGGGAAAAATGTATTTGCTAAAGCTTTTTGCAAAATGTCTTTACTTACGCCCAATTTCAAAGCGGTTTCAATTACTATAAGTGCATTTTCTATTTGATATTCACCCGTAAGCGACGTTTTATATAAAGTACCGTCATACAAAAATTTATTTGAAAACACATCGCATTTAATAACATTTAATTTTTTAGTATCAGGAATTATCGGGTTATACTGCTTTAAAACGCTAAGCGCTTCTTTGGTCTGATTAAAGCTTGTAATAACGGGTGCATTTTTTATAATACCGCATTTTTCACAGGTTATTTGCTCTATAGTGTCGCCCAAAATCGCAGTATGGTCAAGACCTATTTTTGTAATAACACTTGCCTTTACATTAGTAAGAACATTAGTTGCATCCAATCTACCGCCAAGACCTGTTTCAACTATTGCAATATCGCATTTTTGATTTTTGTAATAAAGAAACGCTATAGCGGTAATAAATTCAAACTCGGTAAGCTTTATTCCGGTATCTATAACCGTTTGTGCCAAAAAGCAAAGCTCGTCTTCAGGTATAAATTCACCATTTACTTGTATTCTTTCGCGGAATTCTAAAATAAAAGGTGAAATAAAAAGCCCTGTTTTAAGCCCCATTGTTTTAAAAACCGAGTGAAGCATAGCCGATACCGAGCCTTTTCCGTTGGTACCTGCTATATGTATAGATTTAAAACTGTTTTGTGGGTTGCCTAAAGCTTCTAAAACAGTTTTCATTCTGTCTAAAGTGGCGATTTTTGAAAAATTACCTAAAGAATGAATATAGTTTAATGTTTCAATATAATTCATATTACACCAAAATTTTACAAGTATTTTATTAGAAAAAATACACAACATACTATTGGAAGCAAGACCGTATAAAACAGTGCCTGTTAAAAACACGCGGGGTACCGATAATGAGTTTTACTTCCGAAAAAGGTGCGATAAACAATTATCGCACCTTCTGTTTAAGGGTTACATATTCTCTAAATCTTTAATACTATCAAGAATAAGCGTTATTTTATCAAGTGCCTTTTGTAAGCCTTCCTTTTGTTGTTCTACAAGCTGTGCAGGCGCTTTTGCCATAAATCCGGGATTATTAAGCTTCTTTTCGAAGAAAATCTTATCTTCTTCGGCTTTTTTAAGGTCTTTTTTAAGGCGCTCGATTTCAGCCGAAACATCTACAAGCTCTTTCATAGGCATATAAACTGTTGCATCATCAGTAATAACACGAACAGAGCCTTCAGCTTGGAAGCTATCAGCAGTTTCAACACTTGAAGCAAAACCTAAACGGCAAATATAAGCGCTACCGCTTTCAAAGGTACTGTTATCGTTAGATACAATATAAACCTTTGCCTTTTTAGAGGGCGGAACATTCATTTCGGCTCTACGGTTACGAATAGCACGAATAACAGCCATTATCTTTTCAAACTTACTTTCTTCAGCCTTAAATTCAAGCTCGCTTGTAAATTTAGGCCAATCAGAAATCATAATACTGTCGCCGCTGTGTGGCATACTAAGCCATACTTCCTCAGTGATAAAGGGCATAAATGGATGTAAAAGCTTTAATGTATTTGTAAATACATATAAAAGTACACTTCTTGCAGTATCCTTAGCTTTTAGGTCTTCCCCATTTAAGCGTGACTTACAAATTTCAATAAACCAGTCGCAGAAAACATCCCAAATAAAGTCATAAAGCTTTTGTATAGCAAGTCCCAATTCAAACTTTTCAAGGTTATCGGTAACTTCGGCAACCAAGGTATTGTATTTTGATAAAATCCACTTATCTTCAAGTGCTAAATCAGCAAAGTTTAGCGGAATTTCTTTATCACTGTCAAGATTCATAAGTATAAATCTTGCTGCGTTCCAAATTTTGTTAGCAAAGTTACGGCTTGCTTCTACTCTTTCGGGGATGTAGCGCATATCGTTACCTGGGCTGTTACCTGTTGCCAACGAGAAGCGAAGTGCATCGGCGCCGTAAGTGTCAATAACTTCCAACGGGTCAACACCGTTGCCTAAGGATTTAGACATCTTGCGACCCTGCGAGTCACGAACAAGACCATGTATAAGCACGGTATTAAACGGAACCTGACCTGTTTGCTCAATGCCTGAGAACATCATTCTCATTACCCAGAACGGAATAATATCATAACCTGTTACAAGGGTATTTGTGGGGTAAAAATGCTTGAAATCTTCAGTTTCTTCAGGCCAACCAAGTGTTGAAAACGGCCAAAGTGCTGATGAGAACCAAGTATCCAAGGTGTCAGGGTCTTGAGTTATGTTTTTACTGCCGCAATGCTTACATTCGTGCGCTTCTGTTTTAGAGACAGTAATCTCGCCACAATCTGCGCAGTACCAAGCAGGGATACGATGACCCCACCAAAGCTGACGGGAAATACACCAGTCGCGTATATTTTCAAGCCAATGGAAATAAACCTTTTCAAAACGCTGTGGCACAAACTTGGTTTCGCCGTTTTTAACTGCATCTATAGCAGGAATTGCCAAAGGCTTCATTTTAACAAACCACTGCTTAGATACGCGTGGCTCAACAGTAGAGCTACAACGGTAGCAAGTACCAACATTATGTGTATAGTCTTCAATACGAACAAGCGCGCCTTCAGCTTCCAAATCAGCAACAATAGCCTTACGGGCTTCGTATCTGTCCATACCTGCATATTTAGGATAATCTTCAGTAATTTTTGCGTCATCGGTCATTACGTTGATAACCGGAAGATTATGGCGAAGACCTACTTCAAAGTCGTTAGGGTCGTGTGCAGGGGTAATTTTAACAACACCTGTACCAAACTCAATTTCAACATAATCATCGGCAACAACAGGGATTTCGCGATGAACAAGCGGTAAAATTAAGGTTTTACCGATAATATCCTTATATCTTTCGTCATTGGGGTTTACTGCAACTGCAGTATCGCCAAGCAAGGTTTCGGGACGGGTTGTAGCAAGCTCTAAATAACCGCTGCCATCCGAGAAAGGATAGCGTAAGTGCCAAAAATGACCTGCTTGTTCTTCGTATTCAACTTCGGCATCCGAAATAGATGTCTTGCAATGGGGACACCAGTTGATAATACGCTCGCCGCGGTAGATAAGACCCTTTTCGTAAAGCTTTACAAAAACTTCGTTAACAGCCTTGTTACAGCCCTCATCCAAAGTAAAGCGTTCGCGGTCCCAGTCACAAGAAGAGCCCATTTTCTTAAGCTGTTCTATAATTCTGCCGCCGTACTGTTTTTTCCAGTCCCAAGCACGCTCTAAAAAGCCTTCACGACCTAAATCTTCCTTAGTTATGCCTTCTTCACGCATTTTTTCAACAATTTTAGCTTCTGTTGCAATAGATGCATGGTCGGTACCGGGAAGCCATAAAGTATCAAACCCTTGCATACGCTTAAAGCGGATAAGAATATCCTGTAGCGTATTGTCAAGCGCGTGACCCATATGAAGCTGACCTGTAATGTTTGGTGGCGGAATAACTATTGTATAGGTATCCTTATCTTTGTCGCATTTAGCGTGGAAGTACTTTCCATCAAGCCATGTTTTGTAAATTCTATCCTCAACATCCTTGGGATTATACTGCTTTGCTAATTCTTTTGCCATTTTTCACACTCCTAATTGGAAAAATATTCTTTTAATAATCAAAATAAAATTACATAATATATAACTGTCGGTAAAAAGCGTTTGCAACAACTTAAATTTGTACCGACACCGCCTGACTAAAATACTAAGTCGGGCGGTTTTTTATTTTATCATAAGTTTTAGGGTTTTGCAATATAAATATATTTAATTTCGCAGACGCTACGGCAGGAGCAAGCCCCTACCCTACGAATTGCAATTAAAGCACACTAAATTTCCAACATAGACTGCTCAGCGGTATTAGCAGGCTTTTTGCTACCTGCTGCAGGTAGGTTCTTAGTGCGGTAACGGTGTTCACTTTCAAGGCTGCCCTTTTCGTAAATTGTTACTTCGCTTATGCGTTGACCCTTCTTTTGAGTCATAACCGCAATACCGCCGTTATCCTTTGTAGGCTTGGCGGGAATGGATGCGCTGTTTACTATAAGCATTCTGCCGTTTGTAGAAGAAAGCAATAAATCGCAGTCTTCCTTCAAGTAAAGAATGGTGTGTAATGTATGCTTTTCGCAATAAGCCTTAATAAGCTTTTTGCGGTTGGTCTTGGTTACATAGGAAGAAAGCGGAACGCGTGATATACGACCGTTATCGAATACAAATACCATATTGCCCGAATAATCGGAAGTTTCAACCATATAAATAGCGTTTTCATTGGGGTCAAATTCAAGTTTAGTTGGAATATAGTCACCTAATATACTTGCCTTTGAATCAGCAAAATCAATAGTTTTACTCTTGTAAACCTGTCCTTTATTTGAGAAGAACAATAGCTCTGCCGCGTTGGTGGTTTCAATAACCTGCGTAATTTCGTCGCCTTCTTTAAGCTTTTGTTCACCGCTCATTCTAAGTGACTGCGGAGTAATCTTTTTAAAGTAGCCGTCCTTTGTAAAGAATACAGTAACGGGCGAGTTGTCAACTTCTACTTCAATACTTTCTACCGTTTCGGCTTCGGCGCTTATTATCTTGGTTTTACGCTCTACGCCGTATTTTTCTATAACACCCTCAAGCTCTTTAATAATAATCTTCTTAACCTTGGCGCGAGAGTTTAAAATGCTTTCCATTTCTTCAATCTCTTTAATAAGATTTTCAATTTCGGCGGTGCGCTTTAAAATATACTCGCGGTTCAAATGACGAAGCTTTATTTCAGCCACATATTCTGCTTGGGTTTGGTCAATACCAAAGCCAATCATCAAGTTAGGAATAACTTCGCTTTCCTTTACGGTTTCGCGAACAATTTTTATAGCCTTGTCAATGTCCAGAAGAATCTTTTCAAGACCTTTTAAAAGGTGAAGCTTGTCCTTAGCCTTAGAAAGCTTAAAGTAAACACGCCTTTTAATACATTCTTCGCGGTAAGCAACCCATTCATCAACAATCTCTTTAACACCCATAACACGCGGAGAACCTGCAATAAGTATGTTAAAGTTACATGCAAAGCTATCTTCAAATGAAGTCATTTTAATAATTTTCTTCATTAGCTTATCGTGGTCTGCGCCACGCTTTAGGTCGATTGTAATTTTAAGACCGTCAAGGTCGGTTTCATCACGAATATCGTTAATTTCGGTAATCTTTTTAGCCTTTACAAGCTCAACTACCTTTTCAATAATCTGCTCACAAGTGGTGGTGGGCGGAATTTCGGTAATATCAATACAGTTTTGCGATTTATCGTAGGTGTAAACACCGCGTACCTTAAAGCTGCCGCGACCTGTTTCGTAAATTTTTTCCATATCGGCGCGGTTATATAAAAGCTGACCACCACCGGGGAAATCAGGCGCTAAAAGCGTATCGGCTACATTGATTTCTTCATCTTTAATGTATGCGATAGTTGTTTCGCAAACTTCCTTTAGGTTAAAAGGACAAATTGAGCTTGCCATACCTGCCGCAATACCCATATTAGCGTTTACAAGGATTGTAGGAAAGCTAACAGGGAAAAGTACAGGCTCTTTCATTGTAGCGTCATAGTTATCTACAAAATCTACCGTTTCCTTATCAATATCAGCAAACAATTCAGCCGCAATAGGCGCTAGCTTCGCTTCGGTATAACGCGAAGCCGCATAAGCCATATCGCGCGAATATGCCTTACCAAACGAGCCTTTAGATGCTACAAACGGATGCAAAAGTGCTTCATGTCCTTCAGACAAACGCACCATTGTTTCATAAATAGCGGCGTCTCCATGGGGATTTAGTTGCATAGTTCTACCCACAATGTTAGCCGATTTTATTGTCTTACCATTTAAAAGCCCCATTGTATACATAGTGTATAAAAGCTTACGGTGCGAAGGCTTAAAGCCATCTATTTCGGGTATCGCACGCGACACTATAACACTCATAGCATAAGGCATAAAATTAGTTTTAAGTGTTTCGGTAACAGGACTTTCTACAATAGTACCTGCCCCCGCAATAAAGGCATTAGCATTATTCTTGCGCTTTGGTGCCTCTTCCTTCTTTTTTCTCGGTGCCATATTCTCATCCTTTGAATTCATGATTCGTAATGCGTAATTCGTAATTACACATTACAGTGTTGAGTTTTAGTTATAGAAATTAAAATTTTTATTAGTTCCTGACAGTCTGAATAAATATCCTTAAATGAAATTTCATCTATATAACCTGTTTCATTAAGTATTTCAAGCCAATACTCTGTTTCACTAGCTTCTTTTAAAGCGATATTCATTTTGACATAAAAATCGGCTTTGCTTTGACCTCTTATAGCCTCTCTTACATTTGCTCCTATGCTTGTGCCACTTTTCAATACTTGTTTTGATAAAACATATTCTTTCTTTTCGCTGTTAAGATATTTGCTTAAGTTAACAATTCTTATTGCAAAAGCCTTACTTTTTACAACTATTGTATTTTCCAATTATACCATCCTTTAATTCCGCATTACGAATTACGCATTGTGCATTAACTAATATCTGCTTCATCAATATAAAGGTATCCGTTTTCCGAAATATAGTCTTTTCTGCCTTGAAGATTATCGCCTAAAAGCAGGTCAAACATCTCGCTCGTTCTTTCGGCATCTTCAGGTAAAACCTTAATAAGCCTACGTGTACCGGGATTCATAGTTGTAAGGTTCATCATATCGGGTTGGTTTTCACCAAGTCCCTTTGAACGCTGTAAATCGTATTTATCGTCCCCTATTTGCTCTAAAATTTGCTTCTTTTCGCTTTCATCGTAAGCAAAATAGGTCATATTTTTAGTGGTGATTTCATAAAGCGGAGTTTCAGCAATAAATACCTTGCCTTCGTGTATAAGAGTTGGCATTAAGCGGTAAATCATAGTTAAAATAAGGGTTCTTATGTGGAAGCCGTCAACATCGGCATCGGTACAAATTATAATCTTATTCCAACGAAGATTATTAAGGTCAAAGGTAGAAAGCCCCTTATTAGCTTTAGATTTAACCTCTACACCACAACCTAAAACCTTTAATAAATCGGTAATAATTTCGCTTTTGAAAATCTTTTCATACTCTGCTTTTAAGCAGTTGAGAATTTTACCGCGAACAGGCATAATGGCTTGGAAAGCGGCGTCGCGCGCCAATTTACAAGAACCTAAAGCCGAATCACCTTCCACTATATAAAGCTCACGTTCGGCAACATCACGGCTACGGCAGTCAACAAATTTTTGTACCCTGTCTACCATAGAGTTACCTGTAGCAAGAGTCTTTTTAAGGTTTATACGCTCTTTTTCGCTACGCTCACGGCTACGCTTATTTACTAAAACCTGGTCGGCAATCTTATCCGCATCGGCCTTGTTTTCTATAAAGTAAACCTCTAACTGATGGCGTAAAAAATCAACCATAGCTTCGTATATAAACTTATTGGTAATCGACTTTTTGGTTTGGTTTTCATAAGAAGTCATAGTTGAAAAGGATGAAATCACCAATACCAAGCATTCTTCAATATCCGAAAATGTAATTTTACTTTCGTTATTCTTATATTTGCCCGATTGCTTAATATAGTTATCCACCATTGCCAAAAATGCGCTTCTTGTTGCCTTTTCGGGAACACCGCCGTGCTCAAGCCAACTTGAGTTATGGTAATATTCCTTTAAAGGATTTTTGTTGCTAAAGCTCATAGCAACATTTATTTTAACCTTATATTCAGGCTTGTCCTCGCGGTCCTTACCCTTACGCTCGGTTTGCCAGAACTGAACAGGTGTCATACCGTTTTCGCCAACAATTTCATTAACATAATCGGTAATGCCGTTTTTGTAGCTTATCTCTTGCTGAATAAAACGACTACCCTGTTGCTCACGGAAGACAAACACAAGACCGTCGTTTACAATAGCCTGTCTTTTTAAAGTATCGGTAAAATACTCTACCGGAATATCAATATCGGTAAATACATCCAAGTCGGGCTTCCAGCGTGTTTTTGTACCGGTATCTCTACCCGAATAAGGCTCCTTTGTAAGACCGCCTACATTGTAGCCTTTTTCAAAATGCAAGGTGTATTTATATCCGTCACGCTTAATTTCAACATCCATATACTCAGAAGCATACTGTGTTGAACAAAGGCCCAAGCCGTTAAGACCTACCGAATACTCATAGTTACTGCCGTCGTTGGTATTATATTTACCACCGGCATACATTTCGCAATATAAAAGCTCCCAGTTATAGCATTGCTCTTTATTGTTAAAATCAACAGGTGCGCCGCGTCCAAAGTCCTGCACTTCAATAGAGCCATCAATATATTTTGTTATAACTATTTTATTACCGTAGCCTTCGCGTGCCTCATCTATTGAGTTGGAAATAATTTCAAACACACTGTGCTCACAGCCATCAAGTCCATCAGAACCGAATATAACACCAGGTCTTTTTCTAACCCTGTCAGGACCTTCTAGCTTTTGAATACTGTCGTTTCCGTATTCCACCTTGGTTTTTGCCATTACAATACTCCTTAATGAACATAAATATACTTATACATTATACACTATATTTAGTGGTTTAGTCAAGCAAAACCATAAATATATATTGATTTTTATACTATTTTAGTATATTATATAAACACAGTATAATTTAAACCTTTGGAGATACTTTATGAAACAAAGAACAAGACGTCAAAAAGCAATTTTACGAAGAAATATATTTTTAACATCCTGCGCGGTAGTGCTTATTGCCGCTATTGCGCTTATATGCTTTGTTGTAAGCTCAATATCCAGCAAACCCGACACTAACAACAGTTCTTCCCAAACACAAAGCGTGCAAAGTGACGAAAATACACAAAGTGTACCACCCACTCCCGAACCCGAGCCCGATACTACTGCAACAGTTTTAAGCATTGGCGATATTATGGTACACCAAACACAGTTAACAGGCGCAAAAACATCCGACGGATATGATTTCTCCGACTTTTTTAAAGAAACTGACGCCCACTATAAAAAAGCCGATTTAACCATAGGTAACCTTGAATTAACCTTTGGCGGCAGCGAATCCGGTAGCTTTAAAGGATATCCCGCATTTAACACCCCTGACCAGCTTGCAGATGCAATTAAGGATAGCGGTATCAATATGCTTATGACATCTAACAACCACTCTAACGATACAGGCTTTTTCGGTCTTAAACGAACTGCCAATGTTTTAAAGGAAAAAGGCTTAGAATTCACAGGCACCAAAGAAACACTTCAAGACCCTAAGTATATTGTAAAAGAAGTAAACGGTATTAAAATAGGTATTGCAAACTTCACTTATGAAACCCCCGGTAGTGACCCCGACCGCAAATACCTTAACGGCGGTGCTATAAAAAAAGAAGCGAATGATTATATAAACACCTTTTCATATCAGAGAATAGAAAAGTTTTATACCGAAGCACAAGAAATTATAACTGATATGAAGAATAACGGTGCCGAATTTATAAGTTTTTATATGCATTGGGGCGAAGAATATCAATTAACCGCTAACACCTGGCAAAAATCAATTGCTCAAAAGCTTTCAAATATCGGTGTAGATATAATTGTGGGCGGTCATCCACATGTTGTTCAACCCATTGAACTTATTCACGCTGAAGATAGCAACCGCACCACCATTTGTGTTTACTCTTTAGGTAACGCGGTTTCTAACCAACGCCGCGAGCTTATAAGTAGTTCCCCTAAAGGTCACACAGAAGACGGAATTATGTTTTCTTATACCCTTAAAAAATCAAATGGGACAGTATCTCTACAAAGTGTAGATGTTATTCCCACTTGGGTTAAAAAATATTCCAAAGGAAATGGCTATAAATATACAATTTACCCCATAGACGGCACTGAATACTCAAGTATTTCTTCTAAGCTTGAAGAGTCCTTAAAGCGCACAAAAGCCATTGTAGGCGAAGGTCTTACCGAATGTCAAAAACACCTTGGCTGTAAGGTGACTTTTGAGTAATAAATATCTTGCAAAAAACTATCGCATATGCTATATTAAACATATAATAACAAGATAGGAATAATTATGAATTTATTAAACAAACCTTTTTATGAAAACGGCAATTATCTTTGCACTTGGGATTTGCAAGAAAAAATTGCAACAAAACTTAATATAGAGGGCGAAAATATTCCCGTAAAGCAGCGTAATGCTTTGACTGACAGTATGCTTTTTGGCGAAAACTCGCTTTTTCACGTAGTGCCAAAAGAATACTTGGGCGGTATTTATTTCCTTATTGATGACGGTTGGGATGTACCTTTTGGAATAAATGCCAATAAGTCAAAAGCACCCTTTGGTTCACTTGTTTTAGACAGTGAAAAATTTCGGGGCTACGGCGATACCCCTACAGAGCGCCTTAAAACCCTAAGCCAAAAGGTTAAAGCTATGGGTTACTGTGGTTTAGGTCTTTGGATTTCACCGCAAATACCCTTTGAAGATGAAAATACCACTATGGAAGACCACCGCAAGCATTGGTGCGAGCGTGCAAAATGGTGCCATGATGCAGGCGTTAAATATTGGAAAATTGACTGGGGTAAGCACGCTTTCAGGCGCGATTATCTTGAAATGATGACCGAATGTATTAGAGAAAACGCTCCCGATTTACTAATAGAACACGCAGTAGTTCACACTCCCTTTGGCGGTCCTAAAACCCCCGAAGATGAAGTTGCTAAAAAAATGGCAAACATTATGGAGATTAGTGACTTTTTCCGTACATACGATGTTTGTGAGCCATTTTCAAATACAATTACCCTTTGCAGAACAAACGCGCTTTTGAGCAATGTAAAAAAGGAAAAATTCATACATAACGCAAAGGGCTATGTGAATATTGAAAGCTCGCCCGAAATTGCTGCAGGGCTTGGTCTTAATATGGGTATTATGGCATATAACGGGAATGTTGGCGCTTGCCTTAATTGGCAACGCATAGCACCGCCAATGTCTATTTTTGATGCCGATTATATTAAATCAGATGAGCTTTTAACCGATAGCGCTTTCTTTGAAACATCGCCTGCTTGGTGGTACGACGCAAAGGGACAGGAAATTTCTTCGGCTGCTCCCGCCGTAACCGCAAGAGGTACCAAGCTTCCAATAGTTGAAGCTGATACAGTAAAACCCTTTGTTATGGCAAGCTGTAACAACAAAACAAAAGCATACGCAGTGTCTACATTAAAGCGTTGTTTAGATGTGAACAGAAGCTTTATAGCGCTCGCAAAGGTTACTATCTTCCCCGAAGAATTAACCGCGCCGATTGGTGTATTCGGCTACTATAACACGCTCCAAATCGAATTTTCGGATGCTATTCCCAAAAACGCAAAAATCTACGCGCAATGCTTATTAGAAACGCAAGCTAAAGATGTTACCGAGAATATAACCATAAATGGCAACAAACTTATTATTGATGGTAAAAATTTAAGATTATGGGGTAGAAAAGCCGATGCTATAGGCGAAACGGAGGACCCTGCACTCATTTTACAAATAATTATTTAAGGAGGCAATTATTATGAAAGGTTATGAAAAATTATACAACACCATAATAAATAAAGAACACCACGTATACCGCCACACAGTAGACTGGGATTTAGGCAAAGAATATAGCGAAAAAGGTCTTTCACCAATCGAACGCATGGCAGATCGTTTTGAGCGTATGGTAAATGAAGAAAAAGCGGTTATTTTACCCGATGAAAAAATTGTTTTTCTTCGCACTGTTGCTAATTTACCCGATTGCTTTACCGAAGACGAATGGAAAGAATTAAAGGAAAAATACTACATTCACGAATTAGGCTATATTTCAAACTTCTCTCCCAATTATTATGAAACTATTTCAAAAGGTCTTCTTAAAAAGCGTGAAGAGGTTGATGAATACAGCCGCCGCGCTATTGATAATATCATTGCCCTTTCGGATAAATATTTAGAAGAAGCTAAAAAGCAAGGACGTGAGGACCTTGTAGAAATTCTCACCCAAGTTCCGCGTTATCCTGCGCGCAACTTCCGTGAAGCGCTTCAGTTCTTCCGCATTATACATTACGCTTTATGGCTTGAAGGTAACTATCACAATACACTTGGCCGTTTTGACAAGAATATGATAGGCTACTTAAAAGCTGATATGGATAAAGGTGTTTACACACGCGAAACCGCTCTCGAATTACTTGAAGACTTTTTCCTTTCTTTCAATAAGGATAGTGACATTTATGTGGGTGTACAACAGGGCGATAACGGTCAGAGTATGATGCTTGGCGGTTTAGACCAAAACGGCGAATATGTTTTCAACATTTTAACCGAGCTTTGTATGGAAGCTTCCTGCAACAATAAGCTTATTGACCCTAAGATTAACCTTCGTGTAAATAAGGAAACCCCTGCCGAAATTTTTGTAAAGGCTACAAACCTTACAAAAGCAGGTCTTGGCTTCCCGCAATATTCTAATGATGATGTTGTTATCCCTGCGCTTGAAAAATTAGGATACGAGCATAAGGATGCTGTAGAATACGCAGTTGCTGCTTGTTGGGAATTTATTATTCCAAACGTTGGCGCAGATGTTGATAACATTGGCGCAATGTCTTACCCCAAGGCTATAGATACCGTTTTACATAACGGCTTTATGGAATGCGAAACCTACGACCAATTTTACAATAAGGTTGTAGAAGAAATAAATAACGAATGTGACCGCATTTGCGACGGTATTAAAAACCTTTGGTTTGTACCCTCCCCCTTTATGAATGTTTTAATGGGTTGCAACATAGCAGAAGGCTCTAAATACAATAACTTTGGTATCCATGGTACAGGTATTGCTACCGCTGCGGACTCTTTAGCAGCTATTAAAAAATATGTTTTTGAAGAAAAAACAATTGATAAAACAACACTTTTAGAAGCTATTGATTCTAACTTTGAAAAGCATAGTGAAATTTTACCTATTTTACGCTATGAAGCACCTAAGCTTGGCAATAATGATGACTATGTTGACTCTATTGCAACCTCACTTTTGGATAGCTTTGCAAAATGTCTTGAAGGTAGAGTGAACTGCCGCGGCGGTATCTATAGAGCAGGTACAGGTAGCGCTATGTTCTCCTTGTGGCACGCTAATGAAATTGGTGCTTCACCCGATGGCAGACGCGATAAAGAGCCTTTTGGTACAAACTACTCCGTAAGCCTTTTCGCAAATGTTAAGGGTCCGGTTTCGGTTATCGCTTCTATGACAAAGCAACACTTCGAAAACGCTATGAACGGCGGTCCTTTAACTCTTGAGTTCCACCAAAGCGTATTTGCCGACCCTGACGGCATTGAAAAGGTTGCAACCTTGGTTAAGCGTTATATCGAGCTTGGCGGTCATCAGCTTCAACTCAATACTGTTAATACCGAACAGTTACTCGATGCACAAAAGCATCCCGAAAACTATAAACAGCTTGTTGTTCGTATTTGGGGTTGGAGTGCTTACTTTGTAGAACTTGATAAGGAATACCAAGACCACGTAATTGCCCGTCAGGCATATAGGGTATAAAGGAAGTTATTTATGAAAGTTCTTTTTATGGGTGACAGTATCACCTTTCTTAACGCTTGGGTTAGCCATTTTAATAAAATTATTAATCCCGAGCATCACCTTAACATAGCCGTAAGCGGTTCACACTGGTGTGATTATGAAGACACCGTTTACGACGGTGCTCCCGTATGGCGTGCAGAAGATGGTGGCGGACCTAATAACACAATTTGTAATCAGGTTGAAAAGGTGCTTCGCGCTAAGGATGAAAATCATCCCCTTTACCAAAAGAATGAAGATTATAATGATTTTGATGTTATCTTCGTTTCGGCCGGTACAAATGATGCTACACCTGATGACGTGCCTACCCCCGAAGAAATTAACACCCAATTTTTAAATAACGATAACACTACTCTACCGCTATCTGAAGTGGACTGCAAAACCTTTGCAGGTGCTATGCGCTATACTTACGAGCATTTAAGAAGACTTTACCCAAATGCTAAAATTTTATATTGCTCGCCTATACAGGCAGATGAGAATATTCGTTCATTCGCTTCTATTAAACTTAAAGGTCAGCTTATAAAGGCTATTTGTGACCGTATTTCTGATGTAGTTTTTGTAGATACCTTTAACTGCGGTATTTGCGGTATTTACGAAAAATGGCAAACTAACGGGCGCGACCTTATTGATGGATTACACCCCAACGATAACGGCGGCAAAAAAATTGCCGAATATAATGCGCGCGCCGTTAAATACTTGTTTTTATAATTATGAACGGAACAATTTTTGATATTAAAGAAATGGCGGTGCACGATGGTCCCGGTCTTAGAACAACCGTGTTTTTTAAGGGCTGTCCGCTACGCTGTATGTGGTGCCATAACCCCGAAGGGCTTTCATTTACACCGCAGCTTATGTATAAATCTGCGCGTTGTATAAAGTGTGATAGGTGCAAAAAAGAATGCACCCACCCTGAATGTCAACCATTCGGCAGGTGCTTGCATATTTGCCCTGAAAACTGCCTTAGTATTGCAGGCAAAAGCGTAACCGCAAAGGATTTAAGTGACGAGCTTATCCCCACAGCCCAAGTTTTAGGCGAAGGCTTTGGCGGTTTTACCTTTTCTGGTGGCGAGCCGTTAGCGCAAAGCGAATTTCTTTTAGAACTTATTGACTATTTAAAGGACTACCACCTATGTATTGAAACCTGTGGGTATTGTGATAGCGATACCTTTAAAAAGGTTATAAACAAACTTGATTATATAATAATGGATATAAAGCTTGCCGATAATAAGCTTCACAAAAAATACACAGGTGTAAATAACGATAAAATTCTCAAAAATTTTGAAATTTTAAAAAATAGCGGTAAACCCTATATTATCCGTACACCGCTTATAAAAGGTATTACCGATACTAAAGAAAATCTTCATGCCATAAAACAAATAATAGACAACTCCAATTGGGAGCAGTTACCCGAAAACGATGTTGCAGGCGCAAAATACAAAATGCTAAATATGGAATTCCCATTAGAAAAAGAAGCAAGGCTTTAATCGCCTTGCTTCTTAAATTTTTCCATAAACTTTTCGCCTGCTTTGTGGGCAGTTACCGCTTTTTCGTTTTCTTCAAAGGTTGTACCCTTTATTGTTCTTAATCCTATTGAAAGACCTTTTGGAAGCGAAAAATCCCCAACAGATGTTTTCTTATAAAACGCTTCATTCAAAGGCATAGGCTCTTCCGTAAAAATAGGAATATTAAGCGCATTGTCAAAATACTCCATTGCTTTTTCATCTACAACATAAACCGAAACATTTTCTTCTGCGGCTAAAACTGCCTGCACTTTAGAAAATATCGTAAAACGAGAAGGGTCCTTATCACTATCATTCACACTACAGTTTATAACCTGAATGTTTACTTCACCGTCACCATTAACATCTTCTGCAAATTGCTCAAAATAGTCTGCTATAGCCTGTGTTTGTGTATCTAAAGCGGTTTCATACGCAAAATACATAACCCCAAAATCATACTTTGTTCGCGTTGCGCATTGGGTAATACAAATTGCCAATACCATAATTAAAAAGCCTGTCAAAATAGTATGTATTTTATAGTGATACCAAAAATTAGCCGCTTTTTCACCAAAGGTTTTTGGCGCTACTGCCACTTCACTTGGTTTAGCTTCAGGAGCGAGCTCTCCTTGTTGCATTTTTTTAAGCTTTATATATTCTTCGCGCGCTCTGCGCTGTTCTTCCATTATCTCATTTCGTTTTTCGCTCAAGCTAACACTTCCTTTTTGAATATCTTAACACAGTCTACCGTTCTTTTCAAGTTTTTATAATAAAATTTACGGTTTGTTTAATATTAGTTCATCTGGGTATACTAACAAAAAACTTAAAGGGTATGTTATGAAAATAAAAGAGAATATTATAGTAGCAGTTATAGGAACTGCTATAGGTTTTGTAAACGGAATATTAGGCGCAGGCGGCGGTATGCTTGCGGTACCGCTTTTAAAGAAAATAGGCTTTACCCAAAAAGAAAGCCACACAAACGCTATTGCTATAATACTGCCTATAACAATCGTTTCTGCGGCTATATATTTATTTAAAGATTTTGTAACAATTAAGGATTCGCTTATCTATATTCCCACAGGGCTTTTAGGGGCTGTTTTAGGTACCTATCTCCTTAAAAAGATATCACCAAAATGGCTTAAGCGTATATTCGGTATACTTATGGTTTATGCAGGTGTGCGCCTGCTACTGAAGTGAATATCCCAGCCCTTTTAGCAGGGCTTTTTTCGGGAATACTTGGCAGTATGGGGCTTGGCGGCGGCGGAATACTTATAATCTATCTTTCCCTTTTCACCGACCAAAAACAACTCACAAGCCAAGGAATAAATTTACTTTTCTTTGTGCCTATAGGTATTCTTTCTATAATAATTTATTCCATAAAGAAGCAAATCAAATGGAAAACCACCATAAAAATTGCCATTTTTGGTATTATAGGCGCCGTTATTGGAATACTGCTTGCCGATTTTTTAGGCGGAAGCTTTACAAGAAAAATATTTGCAATTCTTCTAATAATTATGGGCATTAGCGAAATTTTCAAAAAGTCTCAGTAAGCTATTTTAGTTTTCTGTAGATATCAATTATTTCAGCTCTTAATGCCGTATTTTCGGGAAGCCTCAAAGCATTTTCGGTTTTAAGCAGTAGTTCAACCTCTTTTTTAGCATCCAAAAGAACCTGCTTATCGGCAAAGATATCGGCAATTTTAAGCTCGGGTATACCGTGTTGGCGGTTACCTAAAAAGTCGCCGGGACCACGAAGTTCTAAATCATAATCGGCAATTTTAAAGCCGTCGGAATTATTTTTAATTATATCAAGTCGGTTTTTGGTATCTAAAGACTCGCTATCAGATATTAAAATACAGTCGGATTTATAGGCGCCCCTGCCTATTCTTCCGCGCAACTGATGAAGCTGCGAAAGACCAAAGCGTTCAGCATTTTCTATAAGCATTACTACCGCGTTAGGCACATCAATGCCAACTTCAATAACTGTAGTAGCAATAAGCAGCTGTATTTCACCCGAAACAAAACGCGACATCACTTCTTCCTTTTCTTTAGCAGTCATTTTACCATGTAAAAGACCTAACGAATAACCTGCAAAGGCACCGCTTTTCAGGGTATTATAATAATCCGTTGCCGAAGTAATATCATATTCATCATTGCTGTCAACCAACGGGCAAACAATATAAGCTTGTCTGCCTTCTAATAAGAATTTCTTAATATATTTATAAATGCGTTCTCTATAAGAAGAGTCTACACTATAAGTATCAATCTTTTGTCTACCCTTAGGGTACTCATCAATAATACTTATATCAAGGTCGCCGTAAAGAATGTAGGCGAGTGTTTGCGGTATTGGTGTGGCCGACATAACAAGCTTGTGTGGGTTAGTACCCTTATTTTCAAGCTTTTCGCGCTGCGCCGCACCGAAACGGTGTTGTTCATCGGTTATAACAATACCTAAATTTTGGAACTCAACATCATTAACAATAAGCGCGTGTGTGCCTATAACAACATCAATCTCGCCGTTTTTAAGCTTTTGCTTTATTTCACCTTTTTGCTTTTTAGTAGTTGAACCTGTAAGTAAAGCACATTTAATATCGGTGTTTTGGGTTAACCCTAAAAATGTTTTATAGTGCTGTTCGGCTAAAATTTCGGTTGGTGCCATAAGTGCCGATTGATAGCCGTTTTTAGCGGCAATATAACAAAGAGCCGCCGCAACAACCGTTTTACCGCTACCAACATCACCTTGCACAAGGCGGGACATCGGTCTTCCCGAATACATATCAATAAGACATTCAGCCACTACCCTTTTTTGCGCATTAGTTAACGGAAACGCTAATTTATTTTGAAATTCATCAAAATAATTATTCTTTATAACACATCCGCTTTTTGTATGTGTTTTAAGCTTTATAACATTAAGCGCCGCTTGAAGACAAAAAAGTTCTTCAAAAACAAGGCGCTTTTTTGCCCTTTCAAACGATTCGCGTGTTTTAGGAAAATGTATGTTTTCTAGCGCATACTTAATATCGCAAAGGTTGTTTCTTTTTCTTATATCTTCGCTTAAAACTTCGGGCATATCTACTACTGTAAGCGCAGTTTTAATAAGCTTTTGCAAAGCGGCTGATGACATACTCTTGCTCGCATTATATATTGGCTCTAAGCCGTTATACCCTACTTCCTTTATAAGCGGAGAATTCATTTGCTTAAAGAAATCCCCATCAAACTTACCGTAGAAAAGATATTCACGCCCAACATTTAATTTATTAGCAAGATAATATTGATTAAAAAGACTTACAGTAAAACGAAAGCCGCTATCCTCTGCCATAAATTTATAAATTTTAATACCGCGCTTTGTATCAAAGGTTTCTATAGGTGTTACAATAGTTGCCCTTACGCAAACATTTTCAAAGTAAGGGGCTTCATTCGCGTGGGTGATTTTTGTCCAGTCAAGGTACCTTCTTGGAAAATAGCGCAAAAGGGCACCGACTGTGTCGATGCCCTTAGATTTTAAAATTTCAGCTCTTTTAGCACCGACACCCTTTAAAAATTGAATATCAGTATTAGCTGTCATTTTTCGCACTCCTATTCTACTGAAAGGATATAGTAATAAATTGGTTGACCGCCGTTGATAAAGGTAATTTCACACTTGGAACCAAATTTTTCGTTTATCTGCGCTTCAATGCTTTCAGCCTGAGCTTCACTAACATCTTCGCCATAGATAACGGTTATAAACTCGCTATCGGGTTTAACCATTTTCTTAAGAAGCTTTAATACGCTCTTTTCAAGGTCAGTATCGGTAAAGGTAACCTTACCGCCTAAAAGTGCCATAATTTCGCCCTGCTTAATCTTAAAGCCATCAAAATCAGCATCGCGTGCTGCAAAGGTAACCTGACCTGTAGCCACACGCTCGGTAGCTTTTTGCATTTCAATAGCGTTAGCATTATCATCGCTATCAGGGTCGAAGCTTAACATTGCCGATATTCCTTGAGGTATAGTTCTTGTATGTATAACTATAACCTTACGGGTGCTTATCGGGATAGCTTGCTCTGCCGCCATAATAATATTTTTGTTATTAGGTAATACAAAAACAGTTTCAGCAGGAGTTGCTTCAATAGCCTTTAAAATATCATCGGTACTGGGGTTCATTGTCTGACCGCCGGCAACAATAGTATCAACGCCTAAATCGCGGAACAATTCTTCCAAACCGTCACCTGCGCAAACTGATACAAAGCCGAAAGGCTTAGTGGGTTCAACAGGGGTAAAGGTTTCGGTTCTGTCGGCACTCTTTGCGGGCTTTTTCTTAGCCTCTTGTGCATCGTGCTTTTGTCTTTCGTGTTGGTCACGCATATTTTCTATCTTTAGGTGAACTAACGGGCCAAAGGTAAGCGCATTTTCAATTGCGTTACCTGGGTGGTCGGTATGAACGTGAACCTTAATAATTTCTTCATCATCAACTACAACTACACAGTCACCAATAGTTTCTAAGAACATTCTAAGTTCATTAGGTTCTTTAGAACATTCAGGGTCTCTGTTTACAATAAACTCTGTACAGTAGGTGAAGGTGATTTCGGTTTCAAATTCGCCTGCAGCATTAAAGGATTCAGACTCGCTTTCAGCTTCATTAGAAGCCACTTCTGCACCCTTAATAATTACGCCATCCTTAAATACCGAAAGCATACCTTCAAGTATAATTACAAAGCCACGACCGCCCGCATCAACAACGCCTGCTTTCTTTAAAACAGGAAGAAGCTCGGGAGTTTCATCTAAAGCTTTTTTGGCGCCTTCAATAGCGTATTCGAAAATTGCCAATTCATCCTTACCTTGTGTAAAGGCTTCATTAGCGTATTCACTAGCCACTCTTGCTACTGTTAAAATTGTACCTTCAGTAGGCTTCATAACAGCCTTATAAGCCGCTTCAACACCATATGCAAAAGCATTTTTAAGGTTTTCGGGTGTTACAAATTCATCATTACCGATACCCTTTGCAAAGCCGCGGAAAAGTAGTGATGTAATAACACCAGAGTTACCACGAGCGCCGCGAAGTAATGCCGAAGAGTTAACTGATGCCACTTTGCCTGCAGTTTCGCCGCTTAATTTTTCAAGCTCGCGAGCCGCGTTTGAAAGTGTCATAGACATATTTGTACCTGTATCACCGTCGGGCACAGGGAAAATATTAAGGTCATCAACTGCTTTGCGGTGGTTAGCAATATTATTTGCCGCAGAAATCCACGCATCACGCAATAAGTTACCGTTTATCAAAATCTTACACTCCTTCTAAATAAAGACACAGAATAAAGCAATTATTCCTTGATGTCGTCAATCTTTACGATTACTTTATCAACCGTAATGCCGGTTGCTTCTTTAACTACATAACTAACCTTTTCGGTTATGCTTTCTGCAATAGCGCTAATGTTCATACCAAAGCTTACTACAATATGAAGCTCAACCGAAATAGAATCGGTATTACCTATAACCTTGATACCGGTTTCAACCTTTTCTTCTTTAGAAAATTTATTGAAGACAAACTGCTTGCTTGAACTCGGTACCATACCTACAACGCCAAAGCAAGAAACAACTTCATTGCCAATAAGCTTTGAAAGATACTGTTCCGATAAAACTATTTTACCTAATCGAGTTTCATAAGCTATCATAAAAACACTCCTAATTCTTCTTAAATTTATATGAGTCAATTGAAAAATAAATATCGCTAAGAGAAGCCATATTCAAGTTCTCAATGTTTTCATTACAGAAAAGTACACCTGTACGGTAACAAACCGGAATAATCGGCATATCGTTTTGCAAGGTCACCGCAACATCAGAGATAGAATTTTTACCCTTATAAAAGTTCTTTATAACCTTAGCACAGTCAAGGGTTTTACTCTTTTCTTTTTCCTTATTTTCGGTATCTGTTTCGGATTGCTCTTCCTTCTTGGTATCATCTTTTTTTTGAGTTTTAATACCGTATGCCGCAGAGCCACCGGGGATTATGAGTTCTGAAAAGTCCATATTCTCGGTTATTTTTACTTCACCTAAATATAAATCAAAATCACCTTTTTTAAGGCGCCTTTTATATTCTTTGAACGAAGTCTTTACAACAGTGATTTTTATTCCCTGCTTTTTAAGCTGTTCGGCTATAAGCTTTGCCGCTGCAACACGTGCCGAATTTTCTTTATTTACAAGTAAAGAAAAGCTTAATGGACTGTTACCATTACGGCGTACACCATCACTATCTAATCTATTATAACCTATTTCTTCTAAATTCTCAACAGTTATTTGCGAATTTGGTGTAATTTGTATATTTTGTAATGACTGAGTTTCTTTCCACAAGGGATTAAAAAAGCCCGTACAGCTTATAGCATTATTAAAATAAGCGTTTTTTGTAATCTCGCTACGGTCTATACCGCTTGAAATCGCCTGCCTTAAATTTTCAAGCCCTAATTTTTCATTAGTATGATTAACCCCTATATACACCAAATTATTAAGGTTTATATTGGTTTTAGTACCGCTCATTCGGGGGATTTCACCATTTGAAATATCGCTAAAATAAACATCAATAGCGCCAATTTCAATGTAATGGGTTATTGACTCCATATCAGGCGAATTTATAAGGTTAACCTTTTTAATACTGCTTTTCTTATCAAAATAATTATCATTTCTTGTAAGGGCGGTATTATCCTTATTAAGCTTATACCTACCTGCCCCTATAGGCGGAAACTCCACACTATCCGAGTCGGTCTTTTTATCACTGCCCGATTTAATAATCGGAAAATCAAGCACATTAGCAAAATAAGGGTCGCGCTTTTCAAGGGTAAATACTACTGTACTACTATCCTTTGCGCTAACCGATTCTACCGCGTAAAGCTTGTTTTTATAGGCTGTTTTGGATTTTTTCGCAAGCTTATATGAATAAACAACATCATCTGCAGTAAGGCGAGTACCATCCGAAAATTCAACATCCTTAAGCACTACAGTGCATACATCTTTAGAAATTTTAACGCTCTTTGCAATACTGTTATGCGGCTCAAAATTATCATCCGTTTTAACAAGCGGCTCATAAAGTAATTTACAAAGCTGACGGTTGATTTCCGTTTTAGCGGTATAGGGGTTAAAAGTATCGGCCTTAGAATATAAAAGGGTTATGCTTTTTTCATATTCTGCCTTTTCGCTAGTACTACTACCACTTGACACTTTGTTAGGTGCCGTACCGCTTTTATCGCAACCGCATAGCGTTAGAATCAAAGCGGTTATCATTAAAAAAGCAATAACTTTTTTCATTTTCGTTTCCTATCTATATATAAATTCTTTCACAATTTACCGTTTTTCCTGTGGCTTCATCCACTTCAAAAATACATCCGTTTAGCATACACTCGCCGTTCGCGAGTTCGAATTTTGAAGTATCATTATTTTTTAAGCGGTTAATAATAATTTCCTTTTTGACACCTAAAACCGAATCTATAGGTCCTGTCATACCAATATCGGTAATATAACCTGTTCCGTTTTGTAAAATTTGTAAATCGGCAGTTTGTACATGGGTATGTGTTCCAAAAAGCGCCGAAACCTTACCGTCTAAATAAAGACCTAAAGCACGCTTTTCGCTTGTAGCTTCGGCGTGAAAATCCACCATTATTATCTTTATACCGTCGGCTTTAGCTTTTTCTATAAGCTCATCCGCCGCAGCAAATGGACAACTGCTACCCAAGCGTTCGAGATAAATTTTACCGCTTAAATTTATAACCGCAACCCTTGTTTTGCCAAAATCCACTACACAATATCCTTTACCTGTTTGGCAATCATTTAAATTATGCGGTCTTAAGCAAAAATCGTTACTGTCTAAATAGTCGTAAACTTCCGCTCTTCTTAAAGAATGGTTACCGCCTGTAAGCACATCCGCGCCAAGCGAAAACAAATAATCGGCACTCGCAGGGGTTACACCGTTTCCATCGGCAGAGTTTTCACCATTTATTATAACCATATCTATGCGCTTTTCTTTTTTTAAAGTGGGCAAAACCTTGCGAACATATTGACAACCTATACTTCCGCAAACGTCACCAACAACTAATATTCGCATATTCCCCACCTCCAAAAGTACATACACAAGTATTATACCATATTCTAAGTCAGAAAACAATAAAAAAATACTCCCCGAAAGTTTAAACTTTCAGGGAGTAAAAACTGAATTTAATTAGATTTCAGCGAAGTACTTAATGGTGCGAACCATCTGGCTTGTGTAGCTGTTTTCATTGTCATACCAAGAAACAACTTGTACTTCATAAAGGTCATCAGCAACCTTAGATACCATTGTCTGAGTAGCATCGAATAAAGAACCGAAACGCATACCGATAACATCAGAAGAAACGATTTGGTCTTCATTGTAGCCGAAGGATTCAGAAGCAGCAGCCTTCATAGCAGCATTGATGCCTTCCTTAGTAACGTCAGCACCCTTAACAACAGCAGTAAGGATTGTGGTAGAACCGGTCGGAACAGGAACACGTTGAGCAGAGCCGATGAGCTTGCCATTGAGTTCAGGAATTACAAGACCGATAGCCTTAGCAGCACCTGTGCTGTTAGGAACGATGTTAGCAGCACCTGCACGTGCACGACGAAGGTCACCCTTTCTGTGAGGACCGTCAAGAATCATTTGGTCGCCGGTGTAAGCGTGGATAGTGCTCATGATACCGCTCTGAATAGGAGCATAATCGTTAAGAACCTTAGCCATAGGAGCTAAGCAGTTTGTGGTGCAAGAAGCAGCAGAAATGATGTTGTCTTCTTTAGTAAGGGTGTTTTCGTTTACGCTGTA
>JAZSCF010000006.1:0-4366 GCA_045602785.1 Acutalibacteraceae bacterium | reverse complement strand
CTGCTCCTTGGGATCGGAGGGGAAATCCTTACCGATCTTGCTCTTGTACTCGGCCTTGAACTGACCCGCGAGAGCTTTCAGATCTTCCGCAGTCAAGTCAACGTCCTGCGTTACGCCTTTTTCTTCCTTCATCTTGTCGATGAGTTCCTCGAAGTATTTCTTACCGACTTCCATAACAACGTCGGAATACATTTGGATGAAACGGCGATAGCAGTCCCACGCCCAACGGGGATTGCCGGACTTCGCAGCGATGGTCTCCACCACAGTCTCGTTCAAGCCGAGGTTGAGGATGGTATCCATCATACCGGGCATCGAAGCGCGTGCGCCTGAACGAACAGAAACGAGAAGCGGATTTTCCAAATCGCCGAATTTCATACCGGTGATTTCTTCCATCTTGTCGATACCAACCATAATTTGCGCTTGGTTATCGTCATTGATTTTTCTGCCGTCTTCATAATACTGTGTACATGCTTCGGTAGAAACGGTGAAACCCTGAGGAACAGGAAGACCGATTTTGGTCATTTCTGCAAGGTTAGCACCCTTACCGCCGAGAAGTTCACGCATAGAAGCGTCGCCTTCTGAGAAAAGGTAAACATACTTATGACTCATTATGAATCAACCTCCTAAAATTTTATGGAACATGTCCATCTTTAACATTTTTATGCGATACATTCAGTATCCAAGTAATTATAACAAAAATACTTAAAAAAATAAAGTACTTTTTTGTAATTTTTCAAAATTTGGCAAAAAAACAATAAATTTACTATTTTTTACATATATATTTGTGATTTTATATAATTTATACTACGCAAATTACTCGTTGACAAGGGACAACAAGTAATGTATAATATCATAGAGTGATTGTGAAGATGAAAATCACTTAAGGTTTTCTTGTAGCTTTTTGCTTTTCGGTATATGAAGGGGATTTGTTTTATGACAAAAAATGACCTTATGAATACTTTGGAAAGAAGCCCTGTTATAGCGGCGGTACGTGATGATGGTTTCACGGATGCACTTTCTTCATCGGCAGAGGTTATTTTTTATCTTAAAGCTAATCTTATTACCGTAAAAGAGCGAATTGAAGAAGCTATAAAGCACGGCAAAATGATTTTTGTACACATAGATTTGGCTGACGGAATAGGCAAGGATCGTACAGGAGTAGCCTTTTTAGCTTCTTGCGGAGTAACAGGCATTATAAGTACAAGAAGTCAGCTTATTAATTATGCAAAAGAAGAAGGCCTGCTTACAGTACAGCGCTTTTTTGCGCTTGATTCACAGGGTGTAAGTAATTTTCGCGATATTTCCGAAAGTGCCGATATTATAGAAATTATGCCCGGTGTTATAAAAAAGGTCCTTGAGCGCTTTGCAAACAGCGGAGCGGATGTTATAGCCGGCGGACTTATTGAAACCAAGGACGAGGTTATGATGGCGCTTAAATCCGGAACGGTTGCTGTTTCAACAGGGAAACGAGAGCTTTGGGAAATTTGAAAAATTAAAAATTGTAATCGTTTGAGAAATGGAGAAACGAAAAGTTAGGAGTATTTACGATACTCTTGATTTTTCGTTTTTTTATTTATATAATTAAAATAGAAAATTGAGGAGAGTTTTTTATGAACAAAACAAACATTGTAGACTGGAAAACAATAACCAACTTTGTAATTGATTCCTTTGTTGGTTACGGTATTCCGAAAGAGGATGCAGAAATTTGTGCAGATGTACTTTTAGCATCTGACAAGCGTGGTATTGAATCACATGGTGTTAACCGTTTTAAGCCTGTTTATCTTGACAGAATTAAAGCAGGTATTCAACAACCCATCACCAATTTTGAAATCATTAAAGAAACCCCTACAACAGCTGTTATTGATGGTCATCACGGTATGGGTCAGGTTATTGGTCACAAGGCTATGAGTATGGCTATTGAAAAGGCAAAAACCTACGGTATGGGTATGGTTGTTGTTAGAAATTCTTGCCACTACGGTATTGCGGGCTACTATACAACAATGGCTACTAAAGCAGGCTGTATTGGTATGACAGGTACTAATGCCCGTCCTTCGGTTGCTCCTACTCACGGTGTAGAGGGTATGTTTGGTACTAACCCCTTTACTATTGGTGTTCCTACCGATGAAGCTTTCGACTTTAACTTTGACTGTGCAACCTCTATTACCCAAAACGGTAAGGTTGAATACTACGAAAGAATCGGTGAAGATGTACACCCCGGTACTATTATTGATACCGACGGTAATGCTGTTGAAGGTGATGCAGGTGTTGCACTTAAAAAGATTCGTGGAGGTACAGCTGCTCTTACAACTCTTGGCGGTATTGGTGAAGCTTTAGGTGGTTATAAGGGTTACGGTTTTGCTTTAGCTGTTGAGTTTTTCTCATCTATCCTTCAAGACGGTGCTTACGGTAAGGCACTTGACGGTAAGGATGAAAACGGAAATATCCGTCCGTATCAATTAGGTCACTGGTTTATCGCTATTGATACAAATCACTTTATGGGTGAAGAAATCGCACGTAAAAAAGCCGGTGATATTTGCCGTAGTATGCGTGAATCCAAGAAAGCTCCCGGTGCTGAGCGTATCTACACCGCAGGTGAAAAGGAATATGAAATTGGTATTGCTCGTGAGAGCGGTGTTCCAATTAACGAATCTGTTCAAAAGGAAATTATTGCTATTCGTGATGAATTAGGTCTTACACAATATAAATTCCCTTGGGAGGATTAATAAAATGGATATCAGACAAGAATCTTTGAAAAAACACTACGAATGGGGCGGAAAAATTGAAGTAATTTCACGCGCTCCAATTAATTCACGTGAGGATTTATCTTTAGCATATACCCCAGGTGTTGCTGAGCCATGCCTTGAAATAAATAAGGATATAAATAAGTCTTACGAGCTTACAAGAAGAAGCAATCTTGTTGCTGTTGTTACCGACGGTACCGCTATTTTAGGTCTTGGTGATATCGGTCCTGAAGCAGGTATGCCTGTTATGGAAGGTAAATGCGCATTATTTAAAGCTTTTGCTGATGTTGATGCTTTTCCGCTTTGTATTAAGTCTAAGGATGTTGATGAAATTGTAAGAACAATTTATCTTCTCTCAGGCTCGTTTGGTGGAATTAACCTTGAAGATATTTCGGCACCGCGTTGCTTTGAGATTGAAAGAAAACTTAAAGAAATTTGCGATATTCCGATTTTCCACGATGACCAGCACGGTACCGCTATAGTTGTTGCAGCTGCTTTAATTAATGCTTTAAAGCTTGTTAAAAAGCAGATTGGTGAAGTTAAGGTTGTTATTAACGGTGCGGGCTCTGCAGGTATTGCAATTGGTAAGCACCTTATGAATATGGGTGTTAAGAATCTTACCTTCTGTGACCGTTTTGGTATTATTTGCGAAGGCGATGAAAACAACAATCCTGCACAGGAAGAAATTTCAAAGGTTACTAATTTAGAGCATAAAAAAGGTACTTTGGCTGATGCTATGGCGGGCGCTGATGTATTTATTGGTGTTTCGGCTCCCAATGTTGTTACACCCGAAATGGTTAAGAGCATGGCAAAGGATTCTATTATGTTCCCAATGGCTAACCCTACACCTGAAATTATGCCTGATTTAGCAAAACAAGCAGGTGCACGAGTTGTAGGTACAGGTCGTTCTGATTTTGCTAACCAAATTAATAATGTTTTGGCTTTCCCAGGTATTTTCCGCGGTGCGCTTGACTGCAGAGCTACCTGTATTAACGAAGAAATGAAGGTTGCTACTTCTTATGCGTTGGCTTCACTTATTCCTGATGATGAAATAACCGAAGAAAACATTATTGCACCCGCACTTGATAAGCGTGTTGCTGAAGTTGTAGCAAAGGCTGTTATTAAAACTGCAAAAGAAACAGGAGTTGCAAGAATTTAATGTTTAAAGACATAAAACTTTTCCTTTTCGATATGGATGGAACGCTTTATTTGGGTGATAAGCTTTTCTCGTTTACTATTGAGCTTTTACAAACAATTAAGCAAAAGGGTAAACGTTATATGTTTATGACAAATAACTCTTCCAAAAGCGTTTCGGCTTATATCGAAAAGCTTAAAAAATTAGGTATTGATGCTACTAAGGAAGATTTTATAACATCTTCACAGGCAACGGCATTTTACCTTAAAAAGTACCATAAGGATGCGCGTCTTTACGTTTGCGGTACCGACTCTTTAAAGCAAGAGCTTAGGGAAAACGGCTTTACCGTTACCGAAAATACCGAAGATGCTGACTGCATTATTATGGGTTACGATACCGAGCTTAATTATCAAAAGCTTTGGGACGTGTCATACTTGCTTACCACACGCGAAATACCCTATTTGGCAACTAATCCCGATTACGTTTGCCC
>JAZSCF010000005.1:0-15282 GCA_045602785.1 Acutalibacteraceae bacterium | reverse complement strand
CACAGTCATCATTTTTTCGAAATAATGATAATCTTCAATTATGTATTTTGGATGCTTTAGCGGAAACTCTATATCTTCCGCTCTTGTTATGAATATCTGTTGAATTACTTTAGGAAGTTCAGCTATATTATCAGGTGCGTGTGTTGCGTTAGCGGATGTGCCCACGTTTTCTATCATATTAACCGTTGGATAAATTATCAATCCTGATTGAAGCAATGTTCTAAAACCAACAATATGTTCCCAGTAAGCAACACCTTCTTTAGCTCTTCTTCTCGCCATACTAAGAGAAGTTTTAAATCGTCTATGTTCATTCCTTTTCTTAGCTAAATCAAGAATATAATCATCAGCTAAAAAATCGTAATTGCTTTCCCAAGTTTCTGCCACGCGGCGCCAACTTGCCCATCCACAAGATGAACCTGAACGACCAAAGAAATAACTATATCTTTTATCCGGCACACCACCATACAAAGTCTGACCGCAAATACGATCAATACGAGTATCATTTTCATATTTATCAAGAAGTTCTTTACAAAAAGGGAAAAAAGATTGCGATGGCACAACATCATCCTCTAAAACAATGCATTTATCCACAATAGAAAAAGCCCACTTATGTGACAAATGAGTAGAAGGGTCGCAACCCATATTTTTATCGTGATAATTCTTATGCACTTCGCATTCCCAGTCAATATCTTCCGCTATTTCACGACATTTTTTAATATTCTCAATATCATCAGGTCGTTTTTCTCTCGGTCCATCCTGCCATAAAAGCAACACTCTCGGTCGTGCCTTTTTAACCTGTTCGAAAGATTTTCTAAACTGTTCGGGACGTGCAAAGAAAATACAAAGAACCGCTACATCATTTTTCCAAGGTTTCATAAAAACTCTCCTTTTTTAATTTCTTATACCAGTAATAATTGCCAATAATTTATTCATTTTTAGTTTATCAAAGATACTTATTGCCACTGCGAACAGTATAAACATCAAAAATATTGTTACCACAGGCGACAATAATTGTGTAATAGTATAATTATCCATAACACCATCAAGCAATCCAATAAATATTATATGAACCAGATATATCGAAAAAGAGCAATTCGAAAGTTGCCTGAATACAGAAAATTTTGTAAGTGAAAATGTTGATAATCCAAAGATAGCAAACGCGCCTATCATTTCATACGGAATTGCAATAAAAGAAAAATAATCAGCAGGTATATTATTAAAGATTATTATTAATGAAAAAACGATTAAAAACGCGGATATAAACCAAAACCTGCTTTTTATAAAAAAAGTGGTTAGCTTTTCTTCGCTAATATCCTGCAAAAGCATTCCAAAAGCAAAAAAGCCTATCCAATTGAACACATTTAAATAATTGGTTATATTTAAATACTCCAATATCGGTTTCAATAATCCCGATGCTGTAAGCAATATGGATAATACATTTAAACCTATTGCAATAAAGCGACACCACTTTGGCGCTTTATACATCAGTATAAAACACAGCAAAAGCATTGGCATATAATATAGATACGAACCGTTGCCAAAAATCCATTTTAAATACTGCAAAATACCTCTATTATTTGGAACTAATATTGCGTTATAACACCAAGTAAGCGTACCCAAAAAAAGCCAAGGTATACAAAGTGAAACTGCTTTTTTCTTTAACAACACACCAAACGAAGCAAATTTTTCGGTTTTGAAAAAATATCCCGCCATAATAAGAAAAGCTATAACTCCAATAGTGCCAAAGCGGTTTAAAATAACAAAAGAAAAAGTGCCAACATAAGCAAAATGCGCGCTTACTATTGATAAAAGGGCATATATTCTTGCAGTAGAGAAAACGCTAGAAACCGAACAGCTTTTATTCATTCAATCACCTTTAACCATCTTGTTTTTTGCAGAAAAACGCCGAAACAATAGGCACTATAAAAAATGTTGCTATGGTTATCTCAAAAGTATATTTTGTATCGTTAAAAAATGACAAAGCCGAAAAATAACACATACAAATATTAAAAAGTTGCGTTTTAATGCCATTTTCTTTTAATGTTCTATACAAAATTTTCCAAGACGCAATATACACTGTCATCCAAGCCGCAAATCCAAATATACCGTTTTGCTGCAAATATTCCATAACAAGCGAATGGGATGGATTTTCACTATATGAACCAAAAAAAGGATGTTCAAGCCAGTTTTTAATAGCATTGGAAATAAGTTGCGGTCTTCTGCCCAATGAATCAATGCCTTCACCCGACATAGCCATTGTCATTTGATCAAATTTTGTGGATAAAATAGATTCGGATGAAAAAACACCGCTCAAATACTCAAAAAGTTTTGGTAATAAAAACACTAGTCCTACTGATACTACTAATACCAACACACGAAGTTGCGGGCTTTTTATATGTAAAAATATTATTAAAATAACACCTATACTACAAAGCAACAAAAGTGTTGTATACATTGTTTGAATTATATAATAAAAACACAACACTGTTATAGCAACGCATAAAACTTTCGTCGAAGTTTTTTTGAACATGAAGGAAAAATACGCAAAAATAAGTGTAACTACACCCATCATATAAGAGAAAGAATAACCACCTACATTGCCAATTCTATAGGCATTTATTTCAGCAGAAGTGGTAGTTTTGTCGGATGCAAGAATACGCGCTATCCAAGGCTCTTCCTCAAGCGCTATCATAGTATTAATCGTTAC
Organism: Acutalibacteraceae bacterium; assembly: GCA_045602785.1. GTDB lineage: Bacteria > Bacillota > Clostridia > Oscillospirales > Acutalibacteraceae > UBA737. Next base: position 12,575 of record JAZSCF010000005.1, on the reverse strand, counting down.
ATAGACTATAATTAAAAGCAATATTATTAAAATTGCCTTTTGCTGTTTGCCGTCGCAAAACCTTATAGCATATACGCCCCAAAGCACAGGCAAGAAAAAACGCAAATTTCTTATAGCGTCATTTATTACATCAACTGTAGCAAGTCCATTAACAAAAAAGTTACTGCAAAACAAATAAAAGGTTACTAATATCATAAGTAATGTATATTTTACCAAATAAGAATCTTTGTGCAGTAATATTGGCAAAGATAAAAGCATCAAAGATGCTACAAAAATATACGGCAAAAGAAAGTTTGCAGCCGGCAATATATATATAGCACAAGTAAGTGACACATAAATAACAAAAATAGAAAAAAGCGGTTTTTGTATTTTTTCTTTAGTATGTTGTATCATTTAAAAACCTCTATTCCAAATTTTAAATCACTTTAAATATTTATTTTGACAGCATTTCTTCATACTCATCAATATACTTATCAATCATATTCTTTTTATCATACCACAAGCGAGAAACATCCATCGGTACTTTAAGATTTTTTTCTAACATTTCCTTTACAGCTTGATATAAGGCACCAATATCCCCGAATTTTACAAATTTTGAGTAGTCGGGTATAGAAATTTGTTCAGGCGCGCCCGCTTCAAACCCTACAACCGGAGTTCCGCAGCAAAGGCTTTCCGCGCATACCATAGAAAAAGTTTCTCTTTTGCTTGCTAAAACTGTAACATCAGCCAAGGTGTAGTATTTCGCCAATGTTTCGGGGTTGGACACATTACCTAACAATATCATGTTTTCAGGCACTATTAGATCCTTTGGATATTTGCCTGCAACAATAAACTTGACATTTTCTCCAAGCATTTGTTTGGCAAGCTTAATAATATAATGCCCACCTTTTATATTTTCCTTGTCATTATTGAAAACCGGGGTGGCATGAAATATGATTTTTTCGTCCTTTATACCGTGTTGTTTCTTTAAATCAGATACATCTTTTTCTGTAAAGACGGTTGTATCCAATCCGTTTAAAATGACACTATGTTCTAAATCCTTCATAATAGGGGACTGTACCGCTCTCCCCATAAGCCACGGGGAAACCGATATTACCTTAAGATTTTGGAATCCTTCAAACGCTTTCTTCATTTTTTTCCAAGAAAGCGCGGTTCTATCAAAAAACAATGACTTAGTTTCTTGTTTAAGACGCGGACAATTTCCGCAACCCGTTTTCCATCTCTCACACTCATAAGCATGTCCGCAATTAGCGGTATGCATAAACTCGGCATGCAATGTGAGAACCGTCTTAATTTTACTTTTTTTTAGCCACGAAACCAAGCGGTAAATATTAACAAAATACCCATTTATACAATGCAAATGCACAATATCGGGCTTTTCTTTTTTTATAATACCAATAAGTTTATTTGTGGAAAAAACACAACCGCCATACATTATTCCTGTAAACCGAGTTAATAGATTATTAATTTTAGAATACAGTTCACTGCTGGTTTTATAAATATTAACAGTGTTTGTTTTAATCCCTCTACCGTAGCATACAACGGCCCCATACCCTCTATTCAAAAGCTCGGTATGGATATCGCAAACTATTTTGCCTGTACTGCCAGTTTTATAAACACAGTTAACTTGCAGAACCTTCATAACCCATTTCCTCTAATTTTTCTTTTAAAAACTCAGCGTTGCGAAACAAATTATGATTTTTTTGAGCCAATTTATTTGCATTAGCTATAATTTGTTTGCTAATATTTGAATCGCCAAATAGTTCATTTAATTTTTCTTTAAGCGAATCGCCTTCCGTTATAACAAATGCCGAATTGTTTTCTTTTAAATAACTGATTGATGCCACTTCCTGCGGGCCATACGCAATAAGACACGAACCGCTCATCAAACTATCCGCTATTTTGGTTGAAACCGAATATTTTACTGCCCTACGGTTTTCTTCGTCAAATGATTCAGTATGAATCAAATATCTGCTTTCAGACATTATTTTTTGAACTTCTTCAGCAGGTACTGCACCGTGAAAATTTATACCGTTTTGTAAAGTGAAATCTTTCAAAACTTCTTTCCTTGTTTCCGAAGAATAAACGTCAATGTACGGTGGCGCATTATCTAGTTGTTTTAAAGTTCTACCCAAATTCAATATTTGTAAATGGCGATTATAGCCCAAATTACCCAGATAAGAAATTTTATTCTGTCTCTCTTGCTCAAATGCCTTTTCAAAAGAAGCAGATGTATGTAAAACAAAGCTTTTTTTACCGAAAAAAGCCTCATATTCTTTACACATAGAATCCGATATACAAAACAAACCTTTTGCGAAATTCAAAGTCTTATATACGACCGACATAAACCATTTGTGCAACAATTTGCCGGCAAACTTGTCGGCATTTTTATTATTAAAATAATAATCATCCATACAAGACACTACCAAAGGGATATTACGCTTTTTTGCAATCTTTAAAGCAATTTTATAAATGAAGGAATAGTCACCTGATGCCAAAAACACTATATCGGGACCGAAATCATCTATCCACTTTTTGAATTTTTTGTTCTCCCAAGATGAAAGTCCCCACCAAAGATTCCTTAAAAAATAGATAAATGGTGTTCTTTTTCGGGCTTTTTGATACAGCTCAGCTTCTTTTCCTATATCCGTTCTGGCGGTTAATATATCTTTTTTTATATCTTCTTTACCAAAAACAGTACCACACCTGCGAGTAAAAATAGACTTTATGGCTTCTTTATCAGTGATTCGATAATAATTAAAACAGGTATCTGTTATGGGTATCTCACTATGAATATAAAACTGCGCCAAAGTTTCAGGTTTAAAGGCAGAAAAATATGAACTCAATGTTTTTCCCATATTTTCAGTTTTAGAAAACACATTATGGCTTACAACCAAAACTTTCATTTTTCCCACTCCTTCAAGATGTTATTTTTTTATCGCTTTGAACATATGATGTGTAACTCTTTTTTCCTCCGGGGGTAATTTCATATAATCGCCATAAATTTCAGTTAAATATTCGTTGTAAAATTTTAATCCGCGCACATTAAGATTTTCAAATGACATATCGGTAAACTGAGAATAAATTTCTGTACTAATTATTTCTCTTTTTCTGTATGCCCCACATATTGATGATGAAAAAGCAGAAGTTTCAAAATCAATTTTACTAAAACCTCTTTCAAGCTTTTTGGAAAGCTTATTTGCGTTAATAAAACGACTGGCAACAAAAAACATAAATCTAATCGGTTCAACGTACCACTTGCGGCCCTTGCTTCTGAAAAACTTTTTCCAATTGGCAGCAACAATTAATTCTCTATAAAAACTGCTTTTCTTAAAATTCTTGATTGCTTCTTCTTTTGAGTTGCCCAATCCATCTACAGGAAATATATCTAAACATATTCCATATTCGATATTATATGGATTGCTAACATCTTCTAAAATTTTTGTAGATCTGTCGCAAGCCTTTGCAAAAAGATAACTATATCTTTCATTTGTGCGATTACACAACAACATAAAAGAAGTTGTATTTTCCTGACAATAAGCTATAAAACGTTCATAATCGTTGCGTGGCATAACAATATCTATATCATCATCCCAAGGAATAAACCCTTTATGCCTGATAGCGCCTAAAAGTGTTCCGTAAGCTATTGAATAGTTTATATTTTGTTTCTTACAAATATCATCTATTTCAGAAAGAATTGTTAATTCGATTTTTTTCATCTCTTCAAAATTTAATTCTTTCATAATAATCCTCACATTTTTTCTCTAGCAAATTTTTTAAAGACCCAACCGCGTATTTTATTAGGCATAAGCACCTGAACCACAAATCTCTTTGAAACATTCAAAAAATATGTGCCAAATCCTATAATTTTATTATCGAGCATATATTTTTGAATTCTTGCTTCACTTTTAAAATACTTAATCCCACCACGTCGGTTATACATATCTTTACCAACACGAACATTAACAAAATCTTCAGAAATATTTGCAAATTTCATACCGGCGAGATACATTCTTATCCAAAGATAATAATCTTCATTACAAAACCAGTCCAAATAATTGCCTGATTTTAATACCGAAGATTTTCTGAACATAACCGAAACATGATTTAGTGGACAACGAATTTTCATATACTCTTTTATTTGCGTATCACTAATCGGAACAGTTCTTTTACCTACGATATTTTCGGGATCACCTATAAACTCAGTTATATTGCCGCCCACAATATCCACATTCGGATTTTGATTTAAAAATTCCATTTGTTTTTTAAATCTATCCGGAGAAGAAATATCGTCGCTATCCATACGTGCCACGATATCACAACTCGCATTTTCTACCGCCAACTTTAACGCGTTTCCTAATCCTTGATTTTTTTTCAATCTAATAACTTTAAAACCCGGATATGCGTTTTCATGTTTTTCTATAACTTTTTCCAATTCATCAGAAACCGGTCCGTCCATTACCAAAACAATTTCCGTTGGCTTTAAACTTTGCTCAATCGTAATACTATTTAACGAAATGTCCACATAATCGGGATTATCTTTTTCGTAAATAGAAACAGCAACCGAAAATTTGTTATTATCCATCCCACTCACCTATAAGAGCCAAAGCTTCTTTTTGTTTTTGTTCGTAAAAAACTTTATCAATTCTACCCTCGTTAAGCAAATAATCGCCTAAGTCCTGTGCGGTTTCCCAACCTTCTTCTGAGATGTCTGCGCGCTCAAACACCTTTATAAGTGTTTCTAAAATAATTTTTATATCACCCGAAAGAGTTATATTTTCTATGTATTCTAAGTCGAAACTTAACTTTTTTTCCCATTTTATTGCGTTTCTGCCGTTAATCTGTGCCAAACCGGAAAGTCCGGGGCGTACGGTGTGCCTAACTCTTTCAATATCTGTCATAAAAACCATATCGCATACTAAAAGCGGTCTTGGTCCAACTATCGACATATCGCCCTTTAAAATGTTTAAAAGTTCGGGCAATTCATCAAGAGAAGTTGAGCGTAAAAATCTGCCGTAGCTTGTAAGTCGTTCTTCGTCGGGGAGTAAATTCCCATCCTTATCTTTTTCGCAAGTCATTGTACGGAATTTTATTAACTTGAAAATCTTTTCACTTTTGCCGGGACGCAGCTGGGTAAAAAATGGGTTACCCTGCATTTTTATAGCCCCCAAAATTATTAGAACCAATAAAACAGGCGAAAGAACAATTAACGCACAAAGACTTAAACAAAAATCAATGATTCTTTTAAAGAATTTAGCATACATTATGTAATCACCTTAAAGGTAAGATTTTATTAAATCGATAACCATTTGTTGTTCGGCTTCGGTCATTTTTATATCGCTTGGTAAACAAAGTCCTCGCGAGAATAAATCTTCATTAACGGCAGTGTTTTCTGCGGTAATGAAATCATTATCCTTGAAAACGGGTTGCATATGCATCGGCTTCCATAAAAGACGGGTTTCAATATTATGCTCGTTTAGTTTTTCCACAATTTCGCAAGGTGTAACCTTAACACTTTTATCAAGCAATATACAAGAAAGCCAAAAATTAGGTACTGTATTTTCTAAATACGGATTCATACTTAAAGGGCAATTCTCAAAGCCTTTTTTATATCGCTCAAAAATTTCGGTCTTTTTCTGGCGGTGCTCTTCAAGATGTAAAAGCTGACCGCGACCTATACCTGCTACAACGTTGCTCATACGGTAGTTATAGCCAATTTCCCTATGCTCGTACCAAGGGAACGGTTCACGCGACTGGGTCGCCCAGAAGAATGCTTTGTTGCGGGCTTCTGCGCTTACGGTTATCAACATTCCGCCGCCCGAAGTGGTGATAATTTTATTGCCGTTAAAGCTTATTGCATTGTATTCACCAAAGGTACCGCATTTTTGACCCTTATATTTTGCTGAAAGAGCCTCGGCAGCATCTTCTATCAAAATTGCGTTATGCTTTTTGCAAATTGCAATTATTTCATCCATTTTAGCAGGGGTTCCGTATAGATGCGCAAGCATAACCACTTTTGCCTGTGGATATTTTTCAAAGGCTTTTTCTAAAGCTATGGGGTCCATATTCCAAGTATCTTTTTCCGAATCAATAAACACCGGAACGCCGCCCTCGTAAACAATGGGGTTTACGGTTGCCGCAAAGGTCATATCACTACATAAAACAATGTCGCCACGCTTTATTCCTGCCAGCTTAACAGCTAAATGAAGCGCCGCGGTGCCCGAACATAACGCCAAGCAAGAAAAATTATCATTTTGGGATAAATAATTTGCTATTTCGGTTTCAAAATTATCACAGTTAAAACCTAAAGGCGCAATCCAATTTTTCTCGAACGCCTCTTTAACAAATATCATTTCTTCTTCGTGCATTGTAGGGGTAGAGAGTGGCAAACGATTCGCCATTTAACATCACCTATTTATAATAAAATATATTCCTAGACATAACTATACATATATATAATAGCACATAACATTTTGCAAGTCAATTAATAGTATAAAAAAACTGAGCGTTTTTAAAAACGCTCAGTCAACAAATTTGTTTGTTTTGCTGCCTATTGCTTTTGGTTAGGAGTTACATTGAAAAAATACTCCAACTAAAGCCAGCCTATTATATAGGTCAAATGTTATGGGCAATAAGAAAAATAAGTGTACTGCAAGATTAATGCCGATCCTTAGTTTTATTTCCTTGCGACAACTTTCTTCACAGCATTTTTAAGCTCGTGCATATTATCAGTAAAATAACTAATGTATTTTTCGCATTCAGCTTCAAATTCGCGAATTTCACGCATTCCATTAACAAATGTTGAGCTAATAACGCCCATGTGATTAATCTTATCCACATTACAAAAACTACGGGATAATATTGCACAAGTGGAACCAAGGCGATAATGCTCTTTTATAATTCTTTCCGCCGGAATGTCACCCTTACCTAGTGAAGCAATACCACCAAAACCATAAGGGATTCCTTTTTCACGGAATTTAGAACACAAACGTTCAATCGTACCATCTGTCAATAATTCGAACATAAACTTTTTCCCGTAGCCAAGACTTAAATCATTAAGACCGATATGAATATAATCAATCCCCTCAAGATTCAATATCTCATCAATAATTTCTACAGCTTCCGGTGTTTCAAGCAGTAGCATTGTTTTTACTCGCCCATGTACTGCAGAAATAAATCTTTTAACTGTTTCCAAGTCCTTAAAGTACGGCAACATTAGTATTTGTGCTCCGTTTTCAATAGCTAAATCAATTTCTTCTTCAGATGAGCAGTATTGGTTTGTTGCATCATGAATCGGATTGATACGAACCAGCAATTCCGCTGTCGTTATAGCTTCCGACACCGATTTTATATCCTCGATTGTATGACTGGATTGCACTGTATCCATTCCACATTGCCGTTCCATTTTGCCAATATGTTCAAGATCAATGAATATTCTGTCTACACCTGACGTTTCGGCAATTTGAGCTATCTCAGGACGATTAGTTATGTACATAAGTTTTAGCGCCATTTTTTTCACCTTTTTTTATTAATAGACACATCTAGACATATATATAATACCACACGAAAGTTTACAAGTCAATTGAAAGTACACAAATAACTGCGTAAAGCAAAAAAGTATCATATTAATTTTATGCACTAAGTTTCTTTTTGGTAAAAAATTGCATTAAAACAACTGTACCCACTAATCCAAAACCGATTATATCGGTTACAATTCCTGGGTAAATTAGCAACAATCCGCCGATTGCCGCTGCCACGCGCTCATACCAACGCATATTGTGGATAAAGTATCCTTCAAGCGCGGATGAAACGCCGAACATACCAATAACAGAGGTTACGCAAATCAAAATCACTTCACCCACATTTGTGTTTATAAACAGCATTGCAGGGTTAAGCGCAAAAATATACGGAACAATAAACGCGCCGATTGCAAGCTTGGTTGAAGTAATTGCGGTTTTCATTGGGTTTGCTTGCGCAATTGCCGCTCCCGCATACGCTGCTAAAGCAACAGGTGGGGTTAAATCGGCAACGATGCCAAAATAGAAAACAAAGAAATGCGCCGCAAGGTCGGGCACACCCATTTTAATAAGAATAGGTGCACAAGTAGCCGCCATAATGCAATAGTTTGCAGTTGTGGGGACACCCATACCAAGTATAATACAACAAATCATTGTTAAGAATAACGCAATTATAACCCGACTGCCTGCCAATGCTACAATGCCGTTAATCATCATATTTGCAAGTCCTGTCATAGTAATAGTACCTGCAATAATACCTGCTACACCGCAGGCAACAGCAACCGTAATCATACCCTGACCGCCGGCTGCAAGAGCTTCCCATATACGCTTTGGCGTTATGCGGTCTTCCTTATTGAAAATACCTACAACAATTGTAGCCACTATTGCAATAGCAGCGGCATAAGCAATCGAGCGTGAGCCCGAGCCTACAAGCGCAATAAGAATAATAAGCGGTAATAACAAATACGAACGCTTAAGAAGCGGTAAAAATCTTGGTAATTCTTCCTTAGTAAGACCGCGAAGACCTTCTTTTTTAGCTTCAAAGTGAACGGTTATAAACACACCCAAAAAATATAAGGCAGCAGGCAATATAGCGCGTACTACAATATTGCTATAAGGAACACCTATATTTTCTGCCATAAGGAAAGCGGCGGCACCCATAATTGGCGGCATAATTTGTCCGCCTGTAGATGCTGCGGCTTCTGCAGCGGCAGCAAATTCGGGCTTGTAGCCTGTCTTTTTCATAAGCGGAATAGTAACCGAGCCCGAACCTACAGTATTAGCAACCGAAGAGCCCGAAACCATACCTTCCATAGCACTTGCTACAACGGCAACCTTTGCAGGACCGCCCGAAAATCCACCTACAACCGAGTTGGAAATCTTAATAAAGAAATCGGCAATGCCTGTTCTTTCAAGAAATGCACCGAAAATAATAAATATAGCAATATACTTTGAGCAAGTATTAATCGGAGTAGATAAAATACCCGAAGTGGTGGTGTAGAAAAGCTTACCCACTAAGCCTTCAAGTCGGCGAAGAATATCGGGGTTAGTAAGTCCCCAGCCTATAGCGTAAACAATAAACACACTTGCCACGATGATAATCGGAATACCAACACATCTTCTGCAAAGCTCTAAAAGGCAAAGAATACCAATGGTACCAATTATAATTTGGTATAGTTGGAAATTATTGCCTTGTTGGATAATTGTCATCGCATCAAAGGTGAAATAGAAAAACGAACCCGAGCCTGCAAACATAAGCACAAAATCGTACCAAGGCATATAGTTTGTTCTTTGCATACCCTTTTTAGCGGGATAAACTAAAAAGCCTATAAATACGATACAACCAACAAAGCTTGAAAGTCTTATTGCATCAAGCCAGGTTGCAAAAAATGTTACATAAATACAAAATAAAGAAAAGGCAGCCAAGATACAGTTTATTATAATTTTTGGTGTGCCTTCCCAAACACGCGTGTTGGATTCGCGGTCGAATTTTTTCATTACCGCTTCTAAATCCATTGGCTCTTCCACTGTCGTGTTCTTCTTTTTAGAGAATAACAATAAACTCCCTACCTTCCTTAAAAATGATTAAAATAGCTGCGACTTTATGCCGCAGCTATTACTTTTTTAGAAACTAAGTACTATAAATTACTGAACAGCTACTTCAATACCCTTTTCTTTGAAATATTTAGCAGCGCCTGCATGGAACGGAACGGTCATACCGTCGGTTGCATTTTCAAGACTTAATTCAGCACCCTTTGCATGTTCTTTTGCAATAGCATCCTTATTTTCGAATATTGCAGCAGTAAGATTGTAAACATCTTCTTCGCTTGCATTTGCATCAACAATTAAGGTGGCCTTAACTGTAACGGTTAAAACATCTTCTTTTTGATTGGTGTAGGTGTTTGCAGGAACCTTATAAACTGAATAGAAGGTATTCTCTTTCATAAGCTTATCTGCAATAGCGCCATCAACAGGAACTATGCGAGCCTTTGAGTTGGTCATGCAAAGCTCGGTAATAGCGGGGGTAGGAGCACCTGCAACGATAAACGCAGCATCGATTTGACCATTCTTAAGTGCATCTGCACTTTCATCAAAGTTTTGATACTGGGGTTTAATGTCCTTTTCAGTAAGACCTGCAGCAGAAAGAACGTCCATAGCGTTGAAGTAAACGCCCGAACCGGGAGCACCGATAGAAACCTTCTTACCCTTTAAATCTGCAACTGATTTAACATCATCATTAGTGGTAACAAGCTGAACTGCTTCTGCATAAAGACCTGCAACTGTGCGGAAGGTATTAATTTTGCCATCTTTCTCGAAAGAACGGGTGCCATTCCAAGCGTAGTCCATAACGTCAGACTGAACAGTACCTAACTGATAGTCACCTGCGTCAATGCCCTGAATGTTGTCCTTAGAGCCGCCGGTAGATACAGCATTAACTGTAATACCAGCATTGTTTTTGATGTACTGGCCAATGATACCGCCGTATGCGTAGTATGTACCTGTTGGGCTACCTGTACCCATAGTCATTGTGGTTGAACCGCCACATGCAGCAAGCGCAAAAACTAAAGCGATTGCCAATAGAACTGATAGAATTTTTTTCATCTTTATAATCTCCCTTGTTTAAATTTTTATTAAGATTTTTTTATTATACCAAAAAAATCAAAAATTAGCAACAAAAAAATCAAAATATAACAGTAAATTTTGATAAAACCTTATCAAATTGATAAAAATCAAGAAATTTTAAAGGTATTTGAAGCGATATATTCCACTGTTATTCGGTATTCGCCCTTTTCTAAGGGTAAGTGAAAATACTTATCAAGCTTAATTTCGCGCTCTTCGGTTTCCCCGGACGGTAAAATCAAACCAAGCGAATTCCAAGCGTGTTCGATTTTTGTTCCAACCCGTTTCCACTCGCCGTCCACTAATTTTTCAAGGCTAAAGCAATCGTCATCCCCTGCTATACATTGCTCAAAACCGCTAGTATTTGTTATATTGTAACGAATCACAGTATCTTTTTCGGAATATTCTTCTTTTTCGGTTACTAACTTTAAATTCTCAGAAACCTTGGCTTGATTGTCAATATCAAAAAGCTTATTGCTTTTTTGACAGCCTGATAATAAAAACAGCGCCATTACTACAAAAAGGATAGCTATTTTCTTCATTTTATGCACCCCTATTTAATTGTTTATATGTAATTTGGTAGATTTATATTTTTAATAATCTTTACCCACTTCATTTATATGTTTTTTAATTCAATTACTCTTTCAAGTTACCTTTTCGTATGTTGTCTTTTATTATTTGGTCAGTAATTTCAAACAATTTATCAGATCCCAATTTGGTTTTGTTTTGTCTTTTGTAAATTTGTGCGGCGGTAACATTGTGTTCTTTCCAATCGCCGCCATTGTTGCTATTATTCAATATCAATGGTTGGATATTATCCATAGCGTGAGCAAATTTAGACTCGGCAGTTTCATATGCTTCAAACTCATCATACAGGTCGATAAATTCTTGCCCTTGTTCTTTTGGCAAAATAGAATATATCCTTTGTTTTGCGGCATCTTCTCTGGCTTTTTGCGTTTGCAGCCCCTCCAAATCGTATGCATAGGTGTCACCAGCATCAATTTCCACAATATCATGCATTAGACACATTATCATAACTTTTGCTATATCCACCTTTTCGTTAGCATACTCTTTAAGAAGATACGCCATAATCGCCATGTGCCAAGAATGTTCCGCATCGTTTTCATTTCTTCCATGGTTAGATAGGTGTGTTTGTCTTAACACATTTTTCAGTTTGTCGATTTCTAATGCAAACTTTAATTGTTTTTCAATACGAGCATCCATATAATTCCCCTACGATTTGTTATTTATTAATTATACTATATCATAACACGTATTTATATGCAACGCCTTAAGAAGTAAAGCACCGAAACTGAAACTAGTCAAGAATTTCGGACAGATAAAAGAGTGAAAAAGTAAAATCGACAAGTCTCACGCGAAACTTGTCGATTTTTTGGCTGGGGCACAAGGATTCGAACCTTGAAATGACGGAGTCAGAGTCCGTTGCCTTACCATTTGGCGATGCCCCAAAATTTGATTAACAAGAATATTATACCCTTTTTTAAAAGGATGTCAAGATTAATTTTAAAAATATCTTGAAAAAGTTGTAGTTATGTGCTACTATACTTACATTAATTAGCAACCTACTCACTCTTCACTTTTACTTCTTACTTTAAGTATGGGGGCGTAGCTCAGCTGGGAGAGCGTTTGACTGGCAGTCAAAAGGTCATGGGTTCGATCCCCACCGTCTCCACCAATTTTAAAAACTGCAGTATTTTTTATATACTGCGGTTTTTTATTTTTCAGAACAAAAGGGGTCGAACCCGAGAGGGTTTCGGCGCATGAAAAAGTTGCCTGTGGCAAGTTTTTTAGCCGAAAACGGCGCAGGCGGGTATCAGCAGCCTCGTGACGCAACAGATATCTATCAGCTCCGGCCCGACGCAACCTCGCCAACGATTCAACGCTACGTTCGCCGAGCGACAAAGTAATAGCAGCATC
>JAZSCF010000004.1:0-21881 GCA_045602785.1 Acutalibacteraceae bacterium | reverse complement strand
AATAGCTCGTGCTGTAAAACTTGCAGATTTGAAACATAACAGTGATTTAACACGATTGGATTTTGTTGACGAAAAAGCACGTGCTCGCAAGGAAAAATATGAAGAAGCTATAAAATTGTTGGAGAACTAAAATGTCGCCTTTCAAACGTCCTTTTACCTAAATATAAAAGCTAAAATGTGATTGTAAGGTTGAAAAACTTACAATCAATTTTTTTTATTTGGAGGTTGTTTGAAGATGAAAAACAATGTTACAGAACTTGTATTTATTTTAGATCGTAGTGGTTCTATGGCCGGATTGGAGAGTGATACCATTGGAGGATTTAATGCTTTGATTGAAAAGCAACGCAAGCAAGATGGAAAATGCTATGTCTCGACTGTACTTTTTGATAATGTTGCTGAGGTATTACATGATAGGTTAGAGTTGTCGGAAATTAAAAAAATGACTGAAAAAGATTATTCGGTTAGAGGATGTACAGCCTTGATTGATGCAATCGGCGGTGCAATTCATCATATCGGAAATATTCATAAGTACGCAAGACCTGAAGATGTTCCTGAACATACGATGTTTGTAATTACAACTGACGGACAGGAAAATGCCAGTCACCAGTATACTAGTGATAAAGTTAAGCAAATGATCGAGAGACAAAAAGAAAAATACGGATGGGAATTTCTTTTTATAGGTGCCAACATAGATGCGGTCGAAACAGCTGCGAGATATGGTATTAGTAAAGATAGAGCAGTGAATTATAATGCAGACTCTCAGGGGACGCAGGTGTTGTATGATACTGTGGCCCAAGCAGTATGTAATGTGAGAGCTTCTGCGCCATTATCTTCCGATTGGGGCAAGAATATCACCGAAGATTTCAATAAAAGAAAAATATAAATTATTACACTTTTATACTTGTCAAAACAAAATTACTGTGATATAATGAATCAAAACTTAATAGTAGTATAAGATTGCTTTCTTGATAATGCAAACGGGTTGGTATTATTAACAATACTGAAATAAGATAGGAAATGTGTTTAATTACATATTGGTTTTCGAGCAATGACCGAAGATCAGTGTAATTATTCATATTACTGTTAGCACAAGAGCAGGAAATATTTAGAGCACTCATCTTCGGATGGGTGCTCTTGTTTTTCTATAGGGGCCACGAAAGTGGAGGAGAATAAGGTATTCCATCTGTATTAAGTCATCATTCGGAAGGATGGAGGTAATATGCAGAGGAACGAAGCTCTTGAAAGAGAATTTGATTATTTGGCAACTTATATTATTTTGAGGGCTGTTTATGAAAAAGGCATTATAAGTAAAAGGCGTTTTGAAATTATGAACAAGATCAGTGCCTTGAATTATAAGGTGCCACCAATAGTTGATAATCTCGCACATTCGTAAAAATGAGATTAATAAGGCATAATTTTCTTATAAGAATGAAAGCGAGGTTTTGACCATTGGAAAAAGAAAGAGAAGTATATGTCATTAAGGCTACAAAAGGAAAAGATAGTAATATCCTTAAGGTTGCCGCATATTGTCGTGTTAGTACGGACTCTGAAGATCAAATCAACTCTTTTGTTGAGCAAATAAGATATTACAATGATTTTATTCGCAGCAGGGGAGACATGGTATTGGTTGATATATACGCTGACGAAGGCATTACCGGAACTAGTGTCAACAAGCGTGATGAATTCAACCGTATGATGAAAGACAGTAAAGCCGGTAAAATCGATAGGGTGTTTGTTAAGAGTGTGTCGAGATTTGCTCGCAACTCTTTGGAATGCATTGAAAATATACGACTTTTAAAGTCATATGGAACATCCGTGTTCTTTGAAAATGACGGAATTGACACGGATACAATGAACTCTGAAATGATATTGTATATCAAAAGTGCATTTGCACAAGAGGAAGCATTAGCAGGATCCAGAAGAGTACGTAGAGCAAACCAAATGAGAATGGAAAGTGGAAAAGTATCATTTACTAATACGCCATTTGGATATGACTATGTAGATAAAACACTTATACCGATTCCTGAAGAGGCTGAAATAGTTCGTAAAATCTATCGCTATTATTTGGAAGGAATGGGATTTAGCAAAATAGCACAGTTGTTAAATTCCGAGCCGAACATACCGGGAAAACCCTGGGGAATAGTGAGAATACGATATATTCTCTCGAACGAAAAATACATCGGTGACACCTTAAATCAAAAGACTTACACACCGCTTGAACTTCCTTTGAAAAACATTAGGAATGACGGTGAAGTTGATAAGTATTATGTTACTAATACACATGAGGCCATAATTGATAAAAAGATGTTTTTTGATGTGCAGGAAATGATCCGACGTAATCATCAAAAAGACAGCTTGAAAAATAAACCTCAGAATTATACATTTACACAAAAATTATTTTGTGGTGATTGTAATTGGGCCTTTAAAAAGCGTGTACAAAATGGAATCGTTTACTGGGCATGTTCTCAAAGTGGTGTCGCCGGACAACGTTGCTTTACCCATATTTTGAGCGAAGAAATTATTATGAGAACGTTTTGCAACATGTATAACAAACTTCGTTACTATGAGGATGATGTTCTTAAATCTATACTTAATCGGCTCGTTGATATGAAGAGCAAAATGACAAATTCAAAGTCGGAAATTGTCGAAATTGATGCCGAACTGATAAAACTTGCTGAAAAGAACAAATATACTATTGAGCTTTATCAGTCTAAAATGCTTGATGAGGGTACATACATAACACGTGTTAATGATACCGAAAAGAGAATTAAGGAACTCCGAAGCAAGCGTGTTCGTTTAATTGAGAATGATGATGACGAAAAATGCATTGATGAGCTGCGAAGTGTCGTAGAAGCTCTGGAAGATATGCCTAAAGCCATTGTTTTGTTTGATGAAGAGATTTTTTCTAAGATAATTAAAAAGGTTATTATTGAGGAAAATAGTCTATTATTTATTCTTAAATGTGGACTTCCGTTAAGGGAGGTGATTGCATGGGATTAAGAACAATTCTTTATGGATACAGGAAGGAGCAGTTTGAGTTTTACATTGTTCCTGAAGAGGCAGAGATTGTTAAAACAATATTTAATGAGTATCTCGGTGGTAAGACGCTGCTTGAAATAGCCAATTCTTTGACCAATAAGGGGATTGTATATTATCAGGATAAAACAATTTGGTCAAAACAAGCAGTTAGAAGAATCCTGGAGAATTCTCACTATTTAGGCGATGCTGATTATCCTCAAATCATTGATAAAGAAACATATGAAAAAGCAAACAAAATGCGCCTTAACAAAGGCGGAGAAAGAGAGAAAGACACAGAGGAAATATCATATCTAAAAAAACACATGATATGTGATTGCTGTGGAAAGAATTTTTCTCGAAAAAGCCATTACAAAAATCGTGAAAGATGGCTTTGTTTAGGCGGATGTAAGGCTACTAAAGAATACTTAGATGATCCTGTATTGTTTGCTAAAATCAATGCTGTTATCAAATTGGTGAAAAGAAATCCTTGCTTACTATTTTTGGATGAATCCGATGAAATAGAGCAGGAATGTACCTTGACAAGAGAATTTTTGAGAAAAGAACGTGACGTGAGGAATCTGATGAATGATATGAATTCCTCTCTGCAGTCGGTCAAAAAGCTACTTTTTGACTTACAAACGGAAAAATTTTCAAATTTGAAGCCTGTGTTATCCGGTGAATATACAGATGAGCTGATAATGCTCGTCTCGGAATTTCCTGTAAAAAAAGAAGGAATAGATATTGAATTCTTAAGACAAACAATATCAAAAATCATTGTTCAAGCAGACGGAAATATAAGAATTCGATTTGTGAATGGGAAAGAGATAGGAAATGAATTGGAGGTAGCAAGATAATGGAAAACAAATCACAGAGAACGGTTACGAGAATTGCCGCCAACCCTTTAAAAGCTTCAAAATTTGAAACAAAGGAAGTATTAAATGTTGCGGCTTATTGTAGAGTATCCACGGATGATGAGGACCAGATCAATAGTTATAATACTCAAAAGGAGTATTATACGGACTACATAAAAAAGAATCCAAAGTGGAGATTGGTTGATATCTATGCCGATGAAGGAATTACCGGAACTCTGGTCAGAAAAAGAGATAATTTTCTCAGAATGATTGCTGATTGTGAAAAAGGTAAGATCGATTTAATCCTGATAAAATCGGTCTCCAGATTTGCAAGAAACATAGTCGATAGTATTGAGTTTGTTAGAAAACTTCGTAAAATGGGTATTGCAATCTTTTTTGAGGAACAAAATATTAATTCTCTTACAGAGACAAGCGAGACGTTTCTTGGTATGTATAGCGTTATGGCTCAGTCGGAAAGTGAGAACATTAGCGCAAATGTTAAATGGGGCATTTCAAAACGTATGCAGAAGGGCACATACTGCTGCAATATGAATATGCTCGGATATCGGCGTGATAAGGTTACAAAAGATGTTTACTTGGTGCCTGAAGAAGCAAAAATCGTAAAGAAAATATTTGCTTTGTTTCTTGATGGTAAGAGCGTAAATCAAATTAAAAGCATTTTGGAAGAAGAGGGAATTAAGACTTATCGTGGCGGTAATACCTGGTCTGTATCGACCATACAGCATATCCTTGAAAATGAAAAATATACGGGTGATATTATTTTTCAAAAGTCTTATTCGGTTGATTGTATTAGTAAAATTAAAAAAACGAATACCGGCGAGAGAGATATGTATCTTGTCAAGAACGATCATGAACCAATTATCAGTCAAGAAGTTTTTGAATTGACAAAACAGGAGATAGCACGGAGAAATTCTAAAACAAGTAAATCAGATTTATCTTCGTCTCCAAGGGGTAGACTTTGTACTAAAAACATTCTTTCGGATCTGTTGGTGTGTGATGTGTGTGGTAGTGCATACCGAAGAAAAAGAAACACAAACAAGGACGGAGCAGTGTATTATTGGAGATGCCTTAGCCGTCTCGAACACAAGGATAAGTATTGTGATAATTCCAAAGGAATTGAAGAGGAAGCATTAAAGGCTGCTATCTGGAGGGCTATTACAAAATTACTATCTGAACGTTCTTTGGCGAACGAGCTTATGCGCACACATTATATTTATTTGGAAACCGGTGATGAAAAAAGTGAAGATCTCTTTTCAATTGAAACATCGATTTATGATGAACGTAATCATATAGAGTATATGATTGATAATGCAACCTCATCAGGGTATAATAGGGAAAAGTATAATGAGGCAATTAAAGAATGTTCTTCAAGAATTGAAGATTTGAACAGAAGAAAGGAAAGTATTTTATCTGAAATCAAAGTGTCAGATGGTATGAAAGAAAGAGTTGAAAAGATAATTGATGATTTTCAGAACGGAACGGTATCGGTCTGCGAATATAACGAAGCTTTGGTGCGCAGATCTGTAGATTCGATACGGGTGACCAAGGATAAAAATTTAATTATATCCATAAAAGGCGGAGTAAAAATTACAGAACCTTTGTATTTAAAAAATGCAGGATAAACCTAATTTTTTCTTGCTTTTTAGAACCAAATGTGGTATAATTAACATAAAGAAAAATCAAACGGCATAAATGCCGCGTTTTTTGGGCATTTGAATTTCGTGTCATTAAGTTCAAAACTCCCATAGAAAGTCAGTAAACATCAGTGTTTACTGGCTTTTTTCTATATCTGAAATTATTAATTTTTACGGTTAACAAGTTTTAGCCTGCGAAAGAAACCGTGCGATTGTCAACCGTAAATTATTGCATAAAATAGTATTATTTTTCATTGACAATATGTGGTTTAATATATATAATTAGTTATGTAAGGGATAGTAATATCTCTTCCCAATGAAGCATAGATTTTGCCGAAGAAGTGTATGCGGAGGGGCTCCCGAGAGTTTATGTGTGGAAGGTAGCTTTATTTCGACTATGACTTAAGTCAACAAAAATACATGAAGATAAAACACATTGAGTTGGTATGTAAAATATCAACTCAATGTGTTTTATAGTTTGAATATAATTCTTTTCCTTCGGCATTTAACCTTAATGCATATATGTTGTCTTGCCTTTATGATTCTAAAAAAGTACGATTGCACCTATTTAATCACAAAAAATGAGATATTTTCACAAAATAGTTGACTTATTACACAAAAATGCATATAATATTATTTGACAGAGGTGTTTTATATGTTAGTGACTTTTAAATTTAGAAATTTTGGTCCATTTAATGAAGAACAAATTTTTGATATGCGTGCTATCAAATCCTATAAGGAGCATCCGTACAATTTAGTGAATGAAAATGATACATCATCTTTGTTGAAGGTGGTTGCTCTATATGGAGCAAATGCGAGTGGCAAATCTAATTTTATGAAAGCTTATAGATGTTTTTCTTCTATTGTTAAAAAATCTTTCACAAGCAATGAAAAGACAGAGAAAGAAACAGTACTTGAAGAATATTATCATCCTTTTCAATTAGATGATGACTCTTATATCGATAACACGGAATTTGAAGCAATCTATCATCTTAATGGAACAGAATATAGGTATGGCTATATTTATAACTCAAAACAAATAGAATATGAATGGTTATATAAAAAATCGTTATCTACAAATCGTCAAATGACTATTTTAGAAAGACATAGAAATTCATTTGTGTTTGGGGCTTCTGTAAAAAAAACATGTGATAAATACATTGAAAATATCGATTGTGATGTATTGGCGTTATCATTCTTATCTAGTTTGAAATTATCTGTAAAGGTTTTCAAAGATACACTGAAGTGTATTACTGATGTATTTACATTATCGTTATCGTGCGATGGGCAATCTGAATATATGTTAAATCAATTCTTTAAAAATATTTTTTTGAGCAATGAAGAAGAGAAAAAATGTTTGATTAAATTTTTAAAGGCGATTGATGTAGGTATTATTGATATTGAAGTAGAAAAAAACAAAGAAAACATTGCAGTTTATACCTATCATATGGGAAAAGATGGTAAGAAACACAGATTTCCTTTTGAAATCGAGTCTGATGGTACAAAAAAAGCAATAGCTATTTTTTCATTAGTTAGATTGGCAGCATATCTTGATAAAGGTTTAATTATAGATGAGTTTAATAGTCAATTACATCCTCTCCTGCAAAAATATATAATCGATCTCTTTTATGAAGAAAGTTCAAAAGGGCAATTGATTTATACTACACATGATACTTCTCTTTTAGACAAACAATTTATGAGAAGGGATCAGGTTTGGTTTACTGATAAAGATCAATATGGTCAATCGTCACTGTACTCGTTAGCGGAATTCAAAATTAGAAATGACAAATCTTTTGGAAAAGATTATTTGAACGGAATATATGGTGGAATTCCAATCCTTAGAGATTTTAGTTTTAAGGAGTGAGATGAATGGGTACGGATGATATTTTTAAAAGAAAAAGAGCACAAAAATTAGTACAAAAGAAGGAAAGTAGAATACCAAAACCTAATTCATTTCTAATATTATCAGAAGGTGAGAAGACTGAACCATATTATTTTGAAGGTTTATCTAAATATATTAATAATAAATATAAGGATCATGTTAATTTAAATCAGTTGCCAATAATTGACACACAAGGTGAAGGTAAGTGTACAGTGAGTCTAGTTAACGCGGCAGCAAAATATATTGCTCGTTCGAGTTTTCGCTATGAAAAAGTGTGGGTTGTATTTGATAAGGATGATTTCAACGATTTTGATGATGCAATCGATTTGGCTCATCAATATAATTTCAGAGTAGCATGGTCTAATCAGTCGTTTGAGTATTGGATTTATTTGCATTTCAACTATTCGGATGCTGCATTGCATAGGGATGACTGGGTTGAAAAAACAAGTGAAATATTTAAATTATGGAATATATCAAAAAAAGGTTACACTAAAAATGACCCAGATGTTTTTAAGTTAATAGTAGAAAATGTAGGATTGAAAAATGCGATATCTAATGCTAAACGTATAGAGTCTCAGTATAATCCAACACAGAAACCTTCTCAGTGCGATCCTTGCACTACTGTACATCATCTCATATTAGAATTTGAAGAATATCTTCAAGAACTTTTATAAGTATTAAACAAAAGGAATTTAACAGTTGTCTTATAATATAAAGTGCAAAATATTTAATCAGGCATTTCCCAGCCAATAAGTGTGAACCTGTAAAATTAGGGTATTCTCCACCTAATAGTGAGAAATAATAAAACGAGGTGAAGTTTTCTCATCTCGTTTTTGTATATAGAGGGAAAATAACTTGATAAAATCTTTAATATTATAAAGTGAAAAGACTTGACTGAAATAAGGTTCAATGTTAAAATATAAACATAGGATAGGCAACATGAGTGTCTATCAGACGTTGATGCGCTAGGGCGTTTCGAGATGCGCTGTAGCATGGAGTCTTACGACAGTTGTATGTTTACCAAGACTCGAATAGGGTAAAACCGAAAGAAAACATTCAAAGAGCTCTGCTTTAAGCAGGGCTTTAATTTCACTTTTAGACTGCAATTTGCAGTCTTTTTTTATTTTTTTTAATTTTTTGAAGAAAAATGCGAATTTTCCGATTTTTATTAGTAGAGAAGTTAAAAAAAGCAACTCTTTTGCACCTTGAAAACTGAATCCCGGTTTAAGAAGTTATACAGGATTTGCAGATAGTATGCAATGAAACGAAAGTGAGCGCGCCTGCAAAATAAAGTTGCATAGCAACACCTGAAAATACACATCTTAAAGATGTAGGAAATGGTCTTGAATCGGGAATGAATTTAAAGGAGGAAATATATGAAGATTTTAAAATTTGATGATGAAAAAAACAATATTAAGAAAAAAGAAGAAATAGTTAAGTTGTATGAGGGAAAAGTTGTAAGGATTACTTTTAGTGATAAGGAATCTGTTGGACTTAAAGAAAGCATAGTAGAAATTTTGACAAAGAAAGAATAAAAAATGTTTTGCGGAGTATGAATATTTAAAAATCTGTTGAAACTTTTAGGGTTACGATAGTATTAATATATGTGTGATTATACACAAAGCGAACTTTGAAAAGTTAATAGATAGCAATATACTCCAAAAAATAAAGATTATGGAGGTATTATTGTGAAACGAGTTTATTGTCTTTATAGAGTATCCACGAAAAAACAGGTAGATAAAAATGATAATGATATTCCGATGCAGAAAACTGCTTGTCACGAATTTTGTGAAAAGCAAAAGGATTGGACTATAGTAAAAGAATTTTCTGAAAAAGGTATTTCGGGTTTTAAAGTTTCAGCGGATGAGCGAGATGCTATTCAGGAGTTAAAGGAAGCAGCACAAAAAAATGAA
This sequence comes from Acutalibacteraceae bacterium, assembly GCA_045602785.1. Taxonomy (GTDB): domain Bacteria; phylum Bacillota; class Clostridia; order Oscillospirales; family Acutalibacteraceae; genus UBA737. Next base: position 12,562 of record JAZSCF010000004.1, on the reverse strand, counting down.
TTTGATATTCTTCTTGTATTTATGTTTGATAGAATAGGAAGAATTGATGATGAAACGCCGTTTGTTGTTGAATGGTTTGTAAAGCATGACATAGAGGTATGGAGTACCCAAGAAGGTCAGCAGCGTTTTGATAATCATACAGATAAATTGTTAAATTACATACGCTTTTGGCAGGCTTCGGGAGAAAGTCAAAAAACCTCTATTCGCATAAAGAATAGTTTGCAGCAAATGGAAGAGGCAGGACTTTATACTGGTGGACCGATAAAATTCGGATATCACTTGGTAGATAGCGGATTGGTTAACAAAAAGAATCAACCTATTAAAAAGTACGAGATTGACCTTGAAGAATCGGAGTTATTAAGAATAATAGATAATCTTACTATTAATAATGGTTACGGGTCTTGGAAACTGGCTAATTACTTAAATGAACATGGTTATAAGACGAGTGATGGCAGAAAATTTTCAAGCACGAAAATTGCAAGAATTTTAAAGGATACATTTTATTGTGGAGTTCTTCCCGATGGCAGAACCTCCGAGGCTCTGCAAGCTTTAAGAATTCGTGGTGATGAAACTTTTGCTCAAATTCAGTATATTCTTAAACAAAGAAGTCAAGTAGATCAAGACAAAAGACATATAGCATTGAGAACGCAAGGTAAAGCGATGCTTTCTGGTAATTTGTTCTGTGCTCATTGCGGAGGTAGACTTACTACTTCCCATTATAAAGATACATATGTCAAAAAGGATGGAACTAAGAGAATTACCGAAGACGTAAAATATACTTGCTATCATAAAGTCAGAAAACTATGTGAGTGTGATGGACAAACCTCTTATAGAGCAGAGATTATTGACCGTGTAATTACAAAAATAATACATCAGATTTTTAGTTGTATGGATGGTTCACCTGAAGAAGAGAAAATTCAGATTCTTTTAAAAAGAAAGATTGCTATTAATAAAGCAAAACAGCAGAGATTAAATCTTGAACTAAAAAAGGCAACAGAACAATTGAAGGTTATTGATTTAGAAATCGGAAAAGCTTTAATAGGAGAAAGCCAATTAGGGATAGAACAATTAAACAGAGCAACAAAGGCTTTAGAAGCAAGAGTTGATGAAATTAAAAGTGAACTTAACGAATTAGAACGTGAAGAATTAGAGCAAGTGAGTAATGCGGAAGCAATTATCCCTACATACAAACGTTTTAAAAGTTGGGCAGACGAATTTGATAAAGCGCCGATGGAACAAAAGAAAATGATTGCATGTCAGTTGTTCTCAAGAATAGATGTCGGAAGAGATTATGTGATTCATGTAGAGATAAATTTAACCTACAAACAATTTTGTTCAGAGTGGAATGTTGAAGGTGAAAATACTACCATCGAAAATGGATTAACTGATGAATTATCAAGTTAAAATATGTAAGGTCAGAATATAAATTATTAGCATTATATACTCCGGTAAGGGTTGGTTTTTCCGGTGTGACTGTGGATACAACGCCAGAGCATGCGGCTGTTAGCCGCAGTGTCACAGGTTCAAGACCTGTGTGGGGCGCCAAAAAGAACGAAGTGAAAACTTCGTTCTTTTTATTTTTACTAATACTGGAAAATTTTGTCGAAATATGCTATAATATCATTAAATAAATTCTTTTTAGCACGGAGGTTAAAAATGAAGTTGTTTAATGTTCCTAATGAATTGATAAAAAGAGAAAAAAGTAATGATGACATTCTACCCGATTATCGAACAGAATTTATGAGAGATCGTGATAGAATAATGTACGCTACAGCCTTTCGTAGGTTGGCTGGTAAAACTCAAATTTATACAGTTGGTGCTGATGATCACAAAAGGAACCGTTTAACTCATACACTTGAAGTATCTCAAATTTCTAGAACAATTGCACAGGGTCTTGGATTGAATTCTGATCTTGCCGAAGCAATTGCTCTTGCACACGACTTTGGACATGCTCCTTTCGGCCATGCTGGCGAGAGGATGTTGCATGATATAATGATCCCAGAGTCATCTGCAATTAAATGTTCACCACTTTATAAGCGGAAATACGAAAATATCGTACATCAATTTAAAAGGGAAAAAGTTAAAAAGGCTGATTATTATAATTATGCATTTGGTTTTAAGCATAATTTGCAGAGTGCAAGAGTTTGTGCGGTGTTGGAGGATAGTTATCGCGGAAACGATGGTAAGAATATTGGATTAAACCTGACAAATTTTTCTCTTTATGGGATGATGATTCATTCTAAACTAAAGTACAATGAAGACGACCTTTATTTGATTTTTCATAATGAATTTGATGAACTTTTTAAGATTAAGGATAGCGATGTATATGCGTGGTCTTTTGAAGCTTTTATAGTTAGTTGGGCGGATGAAATTGCACAATGGCATCATGATTTAGAGGATGCTATGAGAGGCGATGCTTTACCTATTGAATTAATTTGCAGTACTATCAAAAACTCACTAAAAAGTCGTTTATCAGATAATGATATTGAATTGATGGATAATATTTGCAAGAGAGACAAGTTAGATAGAAGAACTATTGCTGAATTGTCACACATTGTTGTTAATACATTAGTTGATAATATTATTAAATGTACAAGGAAAAACTTTGATATTATTCGAAAAGAACTGGAGAAAAAGGGTGTTAATGAGGCGGCACAAGTATTTAAAGAATATGAGAAATTAGAATTGCCGATTCCAAAAGAAAATGTGGTAGCACTTTGTAGTGATATAGATACGAAGAAATTTGAAGGAATTATTAAAGGTTCCGTTCATCATTCTAGAAATGTTGAAAGAATGAATGAAAAGGGTAAGTATATAATCAGAAAATTATTTGAAGCTTATTACGCACACCCACAACAATTACCGGATGGACCAATCTTACATTTGTTAGTTGATTGTGGAAAGTATGCTACTATTGATGATGCTAAGAATAAAGGTGTAGGTCAAGCTAGAGTGATTTTTGAAAATTTAATGAAGAATCCTGATATATATGTTAAATGCGTTTTGATGAGAAGAATTTGCGACCACATAGCATCTATGACAGACCATTATGCAATAGATGAATATAATAATTTGTATGGATAAGTAATTATTTGTTCGCACAATATTATCCATCATTAGTTATTGGGGTAAGAAAAAATCTCGGTTTTTTAGCAGTTCTTTTTTAACTAAATCCGTCCTAACGGACGGGATAAATCCATCTTCGATGGGTGAAATCTCACTTCGTGATGAAATCCGACTTCGTCGGGTTAGGGAACGGATTTAATTTCATCTGCGAAGCAGATTTCACCAAGCAACGCTTGGATTTCACCGTGAGCATAGCGAACGATTTCACTTTTTCTTGCCCCTCTGCCGCTCTTATGCTATAATACACCTAAAGGTCGGTGATATTTAATGAGAAAAATACTTGATAAAATGTTTGCAAATAAAAAATTATCTTTAATTATTCCGATGACGATAGCTTTACTTATGTATTTGCTATTCGTATTCTTTGGAACGTCTGCAGATAAAACAAATTTAATGATGGTAACCCCGATAGTATCTGTAATTGGCTTCTTTGGTATTTTTTTAGTTGTATTTATTCAAGTTAAAAATCCCATGTGTCCTGAGTGGTTTTTGAATTTATTTGAATTGATGGCTACAATAATTTTCAGTATTTATGCAATTATAGGAGCTTTTTCTTTGGTTATTAGTGGCTTTCAAAATTTCAATGTAGGAATATGTCTTGGATTTGTTTCTTATAGCGCAATTTCGTGGGCACATAGTAAACGCCCCAATAAATAAAGAAAATCCTCAGTTTTTGGGCACATTTCATTCGTGTCATTAAGTTCAAAACACCCAAAAAATAAAGCACTTCTTTCGAAGTGCTTTATTTTTATCCAATCCGAAGGATTGGTATGTAATCGCCGTTAGGCGTATGTAATCCGTTCGCATTGCGAACGGTATGTCATCAAAGCGTAAGCTTTGTATGTTCTTCCTTTCAGATTGATTACATACATTTCTTCGAAATGATTACACCCAACACTTCGTGTTGATTACTTACCGACTTCGTCGGATTCAATACAATGCTTCGCATTGATTTTTCGTCTCCTTTTTGCTATAATACACATAGAGGTGATATTATGAGAAAGATTCTTTCTGTTTTGTTGGTTTTTGTATTGTCTATTTCGCTTAGTGGTTGCGCATTGTTGAATGTTAAAATGGAGGAAAATATTGATTCCACAGAAAACGCACAAAATTTTTATGATAAAGTAAATGAAAGCAAAGTGATTTTAGATTTAGTAGCAACGGATGTTTGCGCTGCTTGGAAAGATGCATTATATGATTATAATTTATCTACTAAGGATGTTAATGACGCGATTGAAAAAGCAAAAAATATACATAGTGATAACATTACAAAGATAAATGAGCTTGATAAAGAGATTCGTGATTTATTTGATAAAGCAAAAGATGAAATGAAGGAATTTTCCGCTGAAATTGCACTTAAACAGGTTATGACAACATATTCTGAATATAAGGATTCGATTCTTAATGCTAATGAGGCACTAGACGCAAGCGGTTATATTGGAGTTTCCTCTGCAAAAAGTTCTCTCGATAGAGCTTTGCAAGATTTATTTACAGAATTATAAAATCCTCGGTTTTCACCCAGTTCTTTTTCGGACACGAATGACAGAAAAAACTCCTTGAGATTTCTCAAGGAGTTTTTTTAAATGAAGCGCACCTTACGGTGTATGAAAAATGAAGTCGCCTACGGCTATGAAGTGTGCCTTCGGCACATTAAGAAACAAAAAGTGCGCTTTGCTGCATATTTTGCAAAGCAAAATGCTTCATGGTGGCAAAGCCACCGCTCCATACGAACAAAGTGAGTGCTTCGTTATCCCTTGCACCTCCATCGCTTTTATGCTATGCTTGCGCTACAATAGGGACAAATAGCTATTTAGCCTTGCCTGTTTCATCAAATCAGTAAGGCAAGGCAGGAATAACTGTCATACCACACTTTAATGTGTCCTTGTAAAATAAGGAAAAGTATGGTATGATTTCTTATATAGAAGTATGACCTTTGTCATACCTAAAAAAACACACGTTAGTAATTTGTCCAAGGTGAAATATTATGAACCGTATTATTGCTGATATATCAAATTACATATTTGTTTCTGATAAACCAGAAAAGAGTGATGCAATTTTTTTGCCCGGTGGTTCTCATCCTGAACAACCAGAATATGCTGCCGAACTGTATCATAAAGGTTTTGCAAAATTGCTAATCCCATCTGGTGGTGTAAGTGTTAAGCGCGATAAATGGCCTGGTGTTCGTTCGAAATCAGAAATATACAACGGTGTTTATCAATCTGATTGTGAATTCTTTACGGATGTGTTTATAAAAAACGGTATTCCAGTGACCGCAATAATAGGTGAGGATAAATCTGGGCACACAAGGGATAATGCTTTCTTGTCAAGAAAGGTTCTTGATGAAAAAGGAATAGAAATTAAAACGGCATTAATTGTATGTAAAGCATTTCACGCTCGTAGATGTTTAATGCTGTATCAAATGGCTTTTCCTAATGTTAAAATAAAAGTTTGTCCGGTACATTGCTATAATATAACGAAAGAAAACTGGTATAAGAGTGAGCAAGGGGTAAATCGTGTGCTGGGAGAACTTGCTCGATGTGGCAATCAATTTGTGGATGATATCAAGGAGTATTTAAGATAGTATTATCTCTCCCTCAGTCAACTTCGCTGACAGGGCAGATTGTCAAGCAAGTGCAACACCCCAAAAGACCTCAAAAGGAGATTTCCAATTAAGGCATTTTCTTGGTCGGGTGTTAATTAAATATACAACTTTTTCTAATTCTTCGTCAGAAACTTCGTGAAAGTTAGTGCCTTTAGGAAAGAAAAAGCGCAAAATGTCATTTGTGTTTTCATTGGTTCCTCGTTGCCAAGGTTTATGTGGCTCTGCAAAATATATTGGTGATGAAATTTGTTTTTCAATTTCTCTAAAGTTTGCAAATTCAGAACCATTGTCTAAAGATAAGCTTTTTACCGGTTTGTCTTTAAGTAAATCTACAACTACTTTTTCAGTCAATAAAGCGTTTCTGCTTTGTAATTTTCCTGCGAGTAAATATCTTGTTTTTCTATCGGCAAGTGTCACTACCAAACCTTTACCAACAGCACCGTAAACTGTATCGCCTTCCCAATCGCCGATGCGACTCCTATTCTTAATAGGCGGTGTCCATTCCGGTATGATTCTATCGGGTTGAATGGTATTGTAACAGCTGTTTCTTGGTAATTGGAATTTTCCGCGCCTTCTTAAATGGATTTTCTTAGAAATATTAGGTAATTCACCGCGATATATGTATCGGTAAATTGTCGCAAAAGAGGTTAACCTCTTTTGATGTTCGATTTCATAACGATTAACAATTTGTTCGGGAGACCAAAACAAATTCAACTTTTCTATGACATAATTCCATTCACTTGTATTTGGCATCAAAGCTCTGCGTTGCTGTTCTCTGCGACGACGAATATACAAATTTTGAGCTCGCCAATGGTTATACCAATATTTGTTATTTGGCTTATTGTGTGGACGATACTTTGCTCTGTTTCTATTGACTTCACGGCTGATAGTTGATGGACTACGTTCCAAAATTGCAGCGATTTCGCGAAAACTTTTATCCTCGGATAAAAGTTTTTGTAGATATTTTCGTTCTTCTAGTGTAAAATGTGTATATGACAATATACTTCCCTCCGTGTTGTTGTATTTGTGGTTATTTACATTTTACACTTTGGGTTGTATATTGTCTATTTTTTATTTAGTGTTGCACTTCATATTATAATCTGTCCCCCTCCCTTTATGGCAAGGGAGGCTTTCCTGTCCCTATGCACAATTAATAAAAAGCCATCTCCCGTTGTTATTTCGAGCGAATGCGAGAAATCTTTCAGTAAGACCCTTCGGCTACGCTCAGGGTGACAATACCAATGTCATTCCGAACGAATGTGAGGTATCTTTTATAATGCGTAATTCGTAATTATTTATAATAAAAAAATAATGTATGCCTAAATATCGTAGGGGCGATTAGTGGCTTGTCCCTACAATATGTCAATTGAATTTTGTAAAACATTTATTTCCGTGCCGCAGGCACACCGAAACTTTTCACTATTCACTCTTCATTCTTCACTAAAAAAGACTCCCTTTACATAAGGGAGTCTTTTTTGTTATATCGTTCCTTTATAATATAGTCCCCTGGTGTAACTATTGTCACACCCTTTTCCGTTTTTATAGGCATTTATAACACTTTCAACATCTTTCGGTGTTTCGTTTGTAAAATATAAAACCTGAAAATCAATGCTCTTAAGCTCGGGCTGTCTATCGGCTAACCATATCGGGACCGAGTTCAAAAGCTCACTATAACCTAAACGACATCTTACGGGAAATTTTGTGCCAAGTCTATCGGTAAGGGTGCCTTTTTTATCGCAGTTATTACAGTCTTTACCGTTCTTAATGGGGCAATTTTTAAATAGCATTAACGGAATATTTCCGTAGCTTACAATACCTGTAGGTAAAGTGGTACAAAGCGTTTTTATGCTGTTTAAAGTAAGCTCGGGCGAAGCAACGGCAGCCTTAATTCCCATATTTTCTATAGTTTTTAAAGCTTCGCTGTTATGGATATTAAGCCCTGTATCCGCAATAACCTTGAAGCCTAATTCTTTGGCGATTGCCACCGCCGAAAGATTACCGCAAAGCGCAATATCAAAGCCTTTTTCCTTAAATGTTGAAAGTTTGTCAAAAATCAATTTTTCACTTGTAATACCGCGCGGTATATCAACAATGCTTATGGTATTATTTATTGGGTTTATATCGCTTTCAAGCGGTACAATAACTGCTTTTATACCGCTTAAATTTGTAGGAATTTGGCTTTCGTTTTCTATACGAATTACTATATCGGGAATTTTGTCGCATTTTGTCGAAAATTCGGGCGCAGAGTAGTTGATTTCAGCTCTTTGGTGACCGATTTCAGCCCTTTTAAGTGACAAAAGCTCGGTTGCGTTACGCCTTAGCGCATTTAATTCGCTAGCAGGAACAAAAAGCCCATCATCAATATCTGCCGTAAAAAATTTTTCAAAATAGGGCGTGTCACCAAATTTTGTAAGGCTTTTATAAGCATCCTCTTGAGTGAGCGCTTTATTTTTTGCGGCTTGCGGTATAGCACCAACTGTAGTAACCGTATTTTCGCCGTCTGTTATTGTCAATCTTATTGGTTCTTCGGCTTTTATGCTTGCAGTAATATTCAACGCAGTACTTTTATATTCTTTTCTATACAATTCGTGCAAAATGGGGAAGGCATCCTTAGCGGCGGTAACATCTTCCTTAGTGCGAATACCAAACATATCGCGTCCTAATTTATTTTCAAGGTAACCACTTGTAAAGCCCGAGCGCGAAAATACATTTTTAAGGGTTTCTTTAAGCGCTAAATCGGCGCTACCGTTTATTAGCGCATCCTTACAAGCTTTTGTAGCGGCAGCAACATACTCGGGTCTTTTCATTCTGCCTTCAATTTTAAAGGACCTAACGCCAATATCATAAAGTGTAGGTATATAATCTATAAGCGATAAATCTTTAAGACTTAAGTCGTAACCGGTGCCGTTTTCTGCGGCAAAGGGCAAACGGCAGGGACCCGCGCAAAGACCGCGGTTACCGCTTCGAGAACCTAAAAATGCCGATAATAAGCACTGACCTGATACACTCATACAAAGGGCGCCGTGTACAAATACTTCCACCGTTATATTGTACTGCTTTGCCACTTTGCAAAATTCGGTAAGATTTTCAAGCGACATTTCACGCGCTACTACAACCTGCTTAAAGCCTAAGCTTTTAAGTACCGGAAGGCTTGCAGGGGAATGAATACTAAGCTGTGTGGAAGCGTGCAAGGGAAGTTGGGGTATTTTTTCGTGTAACACCCTTGCAAGACCTAAATCTTGCACAATAATACCATCTATGCCTACATTGTAAGCGTCGGTTGCAAGCGCTAATGCATCACGAAATTCGTTATCCTTAACTAAAATATTTAGCGTTAAATAAACCTTAACACCCCGTATATGACAAAAGGCGACAGCTTCCGCTAGCTCTTCTATGCTGAAATTTTCGGCATTGCGTCTTGCAGAAAAATCCTTAGCGCCAAGGTATACTGCATCAGCACCGCTACGAACTGCGGCGTAAAGCATTTCCTTTGAACCTACGGGGGATAGAATTTCTCCCTTAAAACTTTCGAGCACTGTCATCACCTCTCTAATATATATTACCTTAAATTAGAGAAAAAGAAAAGTCTTTTTTCTTTACATTATCGAATATTATTGATATAATAATAACAAAAGATTCAAAGGGATTGATATTATGAAATATTTGGTTTTGTTATGTGACGGTATGGCAGATGTTGCAGATGCGGCTTTCTTGGGCGGTAAAACCCCTATGGAGCTTGCACATAAGCCCGTTATTGATAAATTGGCAAAAACTTCGGTTGTGGGTATGTGCCGTACTGTAGGTGCCGGTTTAAAGCCTGGTAGTGATGTTGCAAACCTTTCGGTTATGGGGTACGACCCTTATGAATGCTACACAGGTCGTTCTCCGCTTGAAGCGGCTTCTATTGGTGTTGACTTAAAGGAAACCGATGTTGCCCTTCGTTGTAATATAGTAACACTTTCTAGTGAAGAAAAATACGAAGACAAGACTATGGTTGACTACTGCTCGGGCGATATTTCTACAAAAGAAGCTGCCGAGATTATTAAAACCGTAGAAGAAGAGCTTGGCTCTGAGATTTTTAAATTCTACGCGGGCGTAAGCTACCGCCACTGTCTTGTGTGGGATAACGGCACTACCGAGCTTGGTAATATGACACCGCCACACGATATAAGCGGTCGCGTTATTGGTGAATATTTAAGCGATAGCGAAAGTGCTAAACCGCTTATTGAGCTTATGAAGAAAAGCTACGGCATTTTAAAGGACCACCCTATCAATTTGAAAAGACGTGCAAAAGGTCTTAATGAAGCTAATTCAATTTGGCTTTGGGGTGAAGGCAAAAAGCCTATACTTAAAGATTTCTATGAAAAGAACGGTGTTAAGGGTGCGGTTGTAAGCGCGGTTGACCTACTTAAAGGTATTGGTATATGTGCAAATATGGCAACCCCTGAAGTCGAGAACGCAACAGGTTATCTTGATACCAACTTTGAAGGCAAGGCGGCTGCAGCAGTAAACGCTTTTGAAAACGGTAGTGACCTTGTGTATGTACATATTGAAGCACCTGATGAATGTGGCCACCGCGGTGAAGCAGAAAATAAGGTAAAGGCTATCGAGCTTATAGAAGAGCGTACATTGAAACCGTTACTTGAGTATTTGGATAACTGTGGTGAAGATTATAGAATACTTATAATGCCCGACCACCCAACTCCGCTTTGCATAAAAACCCATTCTTCCGACCCTGTTCCATTTATGATTTACGATAGCGGCAAACAGGAAAACGGTGTAGAAACATTTAATGAAAAGACCGCCCAGTCTACCGGAATTTTTGTAGAACACGGTCCTAGTGTGATGGATAAATTGCTCGAAAAAATTTAGTAAAAATTTTTTAAAATCGGCATTATGTAAACTAAAACAACCTAAAAAGTTTTTCAACTTATCCACCGAGATTTTAACTTAAATAAGGCTTGTACCACGTAAAATTAAGGTTTTGAGCGCTTTTTTGGTGGAAAACTATGTGGATAAGTTGGATAAATGTTTAGTAAATATAAATGTTACAAAAAATTATGTAAAGCAATTTTCATTTTTCGACAAAGTTTTCACTATTGAAAGAAAGGTATTATGAAACGCACAAAATTAAAAGATAGGTTTTTGCCGCCTTATACTAAAGGTGAAGAAATATTTAATATGGTTTCGCATATTGTGGGCGGCGGAATAGGAATAATTATTGCAGCTTTATGCATTATAAAATCGTTTTTGATTCACGATGCTTATGCAATAGTGGCATCGTTCATTTACGGTGTTTCGATTGTGGTTTTATACACAATGTCAAGCATATACCATGGTCTTATTCATATTACGGCTAAAAAGGTTTTTCAGATTATTGACCATTGTGCAATTTTCTTACTGATAGCCGGCACCTATACTCCTATAGCGCTTTGCTCTATTCGTGAATACAATACTGCACTCGGTTGGTGCTTGTTCGGTTTCGTTTGGGCTATGGCGGCACTCGGTATCACATTTAACGCTATCGACCTTAAAAAGTATTCGCTATTTTCTAATATTTGCTATATTGCGCTCGGCTGGTGTGTAATATTTATTGTAAACCACGCTATTAAAGCAATTTCTATGAATGGCTTTTGGTGGCTTTTAGCAGGCGGTATAGCTTATACCATAGGCGCGGTGCTTTATGGCATTGCAGGTATTTGGAAAATTAAATATGTGCATTCAATTTTCCATTTGTTTGTAATTTTCGGCAGCGTTTTGCAGTTTATTGCAATTATTTTTTATGTACTAATTTGATAAAATACATTAATAAACAGTCACATCATTATTAAAAATTTGTGAGATTTATAAAAAGTTAAAAAATATTAAAAAAAGGTTGCAATTTTGTAACCTTTTTGTTATAATAAGACTTGTAAATGTTACAAATTGTAATTTTTTAGTTAGGATGTGGCTGTTATTTTTATGGATTTGATAAAAGATGCTTTTGTTAAAGCTCTCAAATTCGCTAAGAAAAACAGAATATTGGTTAGATTTACTGCATTTGTTCTTGTGGCATTTGTAGCGTTAATTATAAGTGTAGTTTCTTGTGGTATTAAAGTAGGCTACAATGTAAACTATGGCGGCAAAAATATTGCCGTTGTAGATAATGCCGAGGTTTTTAAAGCCGCAAAGGGTAAGATATTATCGGTCCTTTCAAATAAAAAGGGCGAGAAGGCAATTTTAAGCCCTAAGTTTTTACCGGTTGTCACAAGTGAAGATAATCTTGTAAGCACAGATGATTTGGCAGAGGTTATAATCGAGAATACCGATAGCATCAGCGCTTCGGCTGCACTTACAGTAAATGGTGAAGTATTGGCTCACGCTGAGCGTGGCGAGCTTGAAAAGCTTGTAGATGCTGCTCTATGTAAGTATTATGTTAAGGGTGCGGAAAATACTTCTGCATTTTTGGATGATGTTGATGTTGTTGATTCTTATTGCTTAAAGGAAGATGTTAAATGCTCTAATGAGGTTGAAACTGTTGTAAAAACCTTAAAGGTTAAAACAATATCAACTGTTACAAGTGAATCTTCGGTTAAGTATTCAACCAAAACAATTTATACAAGCAGTAAGGTTCGCGGTTACGAAAAGGTTAAAACCAAGGGTGTTAAGGGTGTTAAAACCGAAACCGCAGTTATTGAAACCTTAAACGGTAAGGAAACCGCAAAAACCGTTATTGCCCGTAAGGTTATTAAAAAGCCTGTAGAAAAGGTTGTTGTAAAGGGAAGTCGGAGGCCAAGCGGTCTTAGGAAGACAAAATATCTCTCCAACTCCTTGGCTCACAGAACGACATGGCTA
>JAZSCF010000003.1:0-18032 GCA_045602785.1 Acutalibacteraceae bacterium | reverse complement strand
GGTGCACTCAATACAGGTGCCCCAATTAGAACTCCTGAATACGGTGCCGATGGTCGTGTTGAACAACCCGCTCCGGGTGGTATGTTTGCTCTTTATGATACAGGTAAAAATGCATTCTTAGAAAGCAGTAATTTTGGTTTCCGTGCAATGGGTATGGCATCCGGATTAACAGCTCGCCAACAGGCATTCAGAGTAGCTTTATCTCAAATTATAGTAAACTCTGCAGCTGCTCAGAGCAAGGCTCGTACCTCACTTAGTGCAAACGGTAACACCCTTGCAGGTATAGCTATTAAAAAGGCTATGATAGATGGTGCAACTTACAATGCTGATGAAATTGCTGCAGTAGGCTCTATGATTACAGGCCTTGAAGAAGCACTTGCAACTGTTGAAGCAGCATATTTAGAATTTATTTATGCTACTGTTTATTCTTCAGAATCGAATTTGGAAGATAACGTAGCTACTCTTGCTGTTAATGCTGCAAAGGCTGCTGCTGATGGTGTAACAAATGGTGCTTTGGGCGATAAGATTGCTGCTGCTATTACAGCTCTTACTACTAACGGTGCAAGCTTTACAACTTCACAGCTTCCAAACTACACCGTTTTTGAAGGTGCTGTAGAAGCTTTCACCGAAGCACAAACGAAGTATGCTCTTATTTCAAGCAAAACTGAATGCACTTGGGCTGAGCTTAGTGCTGCACTTTATCCTCTTGTAGATATGGATGAGATTAAGATTAATGGTTATACTCCTTCAGAGGTTAAGGCCAACACTGGCGCCATTGCTAATGATGTTATTGCAGGTAAGGGTATAAATGTAATTATTCCTACAGGTGGCGGTGTTTACGCTGACATTGCTGACTACACAGGTGACTATACTGTTGGTATTCAAATCGATACTGCCGCTTTAGACTTAGGTGTTGACGCAGGTATGGTTGATGCTACTATGAAGGCTGATTCAACCCACGCTAAAGGTTTATTAATAGCTGCAAAAGAAGCTATTGCTACAAAGCAACCCACTGGCGGTAATGCAGAAAAGCCTATTACTGAATTCTACGGTTACGCAATTGACCTTGCATTCAAAACCAATGCTTCTACATCTAACCTACTTCTTCAAACCACACCAGCTGACAGAATCTATGGTGACAATCAACACGAAGAAACAATGGGTGAAGGTAGTACAATGACATTTGCTACTACCGATAATACCTTTAGTATGGATAAGATGCTTGGTCTTATGAGCAGAATTAAGGTTGTTTTCTATGATACTAAGACTGATAAAATCTTAGCTAATGCAAAGCTTGATACACAGGCTAATAAAGTGACCGGTAGCCCAATGGACGGTATTAAAGCAAATCTTCATATTGTAGATGAAAATGGTGCTATTGTTACAGATCCTAAGAATGCTGTAATTACCGAGCTTGGTCCTAACATTGCACAACACGTAACAGTAGTGCTTTACCTTGATGGTGAGGGTATTTCGAATGAAGAAGTTGCTGCAATTGCTGATGATGCACGTTCAATGACAGGTACCTTTAACATTCAATTCGGAAGCAGTGCTGAGCTTCAACCTATGGAATATAGCGATCTCCATACAACTGCTCCCTCAGGTAACTAATTAAATACCTGTAATTTATGGTGAAAATCATCATAAAATTTTCCATTAAAACTTCAATGTAATTATAACCCCCCTATCCGCTAAAATTAGCGGGTAGGGGTAAGCCGTATAATAACGATAGCATTTTTATAGTAAAAAAGAGGTCAATATTGTGGAAAAACAGCCTAATACAGAAAAAAAGTATGGACCTAAAAGAAAAGGAATGCTTCTGATTTATGCCTCTCTGTTAAGTTTTTTGCTTGCACTAATAGTTACCGCAACTTATACATGGTTTTCGCTAAGCCGTACTCCACAGGTTAGCAATCTTTCAATGTATGTAACTACACACAAGGGATTAGAAATTGCTCTCACACCCGATTCAAAAGATTGGGGGAGTAAGCTTTCTTATTTGGATATTGCAAGTGAAAGCTTCCCGTTAAGGCCAATAACCTGGTCTAAAAGGGAACAATGCTTTTTTACAATAGGTTACGGCTTTGATGGTAGAGCCAATGGTAAATTGCACCCTCTTTCGGATGAGCAAAATGCCAATAAAAATAACCACGATGGCTACTACAGCCTTGGCACACTTTACGCCCGAACTCATGAGGATGTAACAGTTTCGTTAGCACCGGCAACCACAACGCATGAAGGTGTTAGCGCTTCGTGTACGTATCTTATTGGGGAACCGATTTGGGACGCAGAATCGCTTAGCCATAAAAATGCAGGGCTAGGGGCTGAAAATGCTGTAAGAGTGGGCATACAAATAACTATGCTCGATGAGGATAATCAACCTTTAGAGCATACTAAGAAGTTTTTTATCTATGAACCAAACAGCGATATTCACGAAGATGGTTCCGTAGGTTATATACCAACCAAAAGCATTGATGGTGATCCTGATTTAGTGTCTATGGACAGGCTTATTTTACAAGAACATTCCACCTGGCAAGAAGCTGATCCCGTACAAAACGGTGTGCAGGTTTACACGTTAGGTGATTTCACTACAGAAACCGAGCTTTTTTCGTTAAAAGCCGGTCAAAAAGCAATGATAAAGCTATATCTTTGGCTTGAGGGTCAGGATGTAGATTGTACAAGTAAAATTGATGAGGCGCAAATCATTGCTAATATTCAATTTATGGCAGATACCAAGATAGATTCAGGTCTTGTGCCAATAAAATAGTGCCTTAATTTGTTGCAGGAATGCAATAGTTTTAACCTTCTAAAATTTAAAAATCCGTAATTACGGACAGGAGGAAACAATGAACAACAATGATTTAGAAAAAAACACTCCCGAGGTAGAAACAAACGAAACGCAACCTGAAAAGAAAAAGGGAAACAAAACCAAAACGGTTAATAGAGTTATTAACATTCTTTTGGTTGTTGTAATTGCCCTTGCAGCAGTGTGCACCTTTGTTTCTTTTGTATCAAGCACGGGTCACGGCGTTCCGAATATTTTTGGTATACAGCTTCTTTCAATAAAAACAGATTCTATGTATCCCGAACTTAAAGCGGGCGACCTTGCAGTAGACGTTCCTGTTAAAGACCCTGCTAAGCTTCGCCCCGGTGAAATTATAACTTATTGGACAGTTATAGATGGCGAGCGCGTGCTAAATACTCACCGTATTATGAATATTTTTGACGGTGGGGAATACTTAATATTCGAAACCAAGGGCGATAACAACTCCTCTGTCGACCCGTTAACCGTGCATGAATCGGAAGTTATTGGTAAATATAAATTCCATATTGGCGGTTTGGGTAAGGCGTTCGACTATTTACAAACACCAACAGGATTTTTCCTTGTAGTTTTATTGCCTGTTATACTTTTCTTTATTTTCAACCTTGTTCAGTTCTTTAGAGCATTGTTTGAATATCAAGGTGTCAAGAGCCGCTTAAAGTTTGAACAGGAACGTGGCGCAACTGAAGAGCTTATTGCACAAAAATTGCAAGCAACAGCTCAATTAGAATCTGACCGCGCTAAAATTGAAGCCGAGCTTCGTGAAAAGCTTCGTGCCGAAATTCTTGAAAATATGGCTAAGGAAAATGCTGCGAAGGAAGAAAATAATGCTTCTGACAACGCCGACGAAGAATAATTTTGTATTAATTAAGTTTTGTTAGGTGTTTAAAGTATGGATAACTTTTTAAGATACTTTTTTCAGGATATAGGACATTTTTTTCGTGCATTTATTGATGTGTTTGTGTCCCTTTGGAATTTTTTGAGTTATATTTTCAATGTTCCTGAAAGAATAAAAATTATTAAAGAATATGCCGACTCATTTTCTACTCTTGAGTGGGTTATGTTTGTTGTTGCCAATTTAGTTTTTTTGGTGGTAATAATCGGTATATGTGTGGGTATTTTTAAGCTTTGCAAAAAGCTTTTCCGTTTTCGTATTTCGCCTAAAAAGTATGATGAGGTTGTAAAGCAGGTAAAATCCTTACAACGCGACCTTATTCGCTCGAATTATGAAAAGGATAAGCTTTTAGCTATGCGCTTAGAAGAGCTTGGCGGTGGTGGTAGCTTGCCACAGCTTATGGATGAGCAAGAGCAGGTACAAGAGCAAGAGGAAAATGCCTTTGTGCCGCAAAATAATCGAAATAGCTTTACTTCACCACCTGTTGACCCATCACAAAGCAGATTTTTCCGTCTTACAACGGTTGATAACTATTATAAGACCGAGTATACACCTCCTGTGTATGATTCCGAAATTACTTTATCCGAATTTTGCGAAAAATTCCGTAACTTTGCGGCTTCGCAATTAGGATTATATTATGAGCTTGACTTGATAAGATACTTTATTGCATCTTTAGGTACGGCAAGAATTGTTATTTTACAAGGTATTTCGGGTACAGGTAAAACAAGTTTACCTTATGCTTTTGGCAAATTTGTTAGTAAGGATAGTACTGTCGTTTCGGTTCAACCCGCTTGGCGTGAGCGAACCGAGCTTTACGGATATTTTAACGAATTTACCAAAAAGTATTCCGAAACAGAATTTTTAAGCGCTATTTACGAGTGTAACTATTTTAGAGACCCCCATATTGTTATTCTTGATGAAATGAATATTGCGCGTGTTGAATACTACTTTGCAGAAATGCTTTCTATTTTGGAAATGCCGCTTCAAGAAGAATGGAATGTAGAAATCACTAGCTCTGTTTGGGATAATGACCCCTGCCTTATTACTGATGGCAAGGTATCTATTCCTAACAACGTGTGGTTTGTAGGCACAATCAATAACGACGACTCTACCTTCGCCGTTGCGGATAAGGTATATGACCGTGCCATTCCTATAGACCTTGATAGTCGTGCCGAACCGTTTGTAGCTGAGCCCACAGAAGCTATTAGTGTTTCTACTGACCGTCTTATCGAGCTTTTTGCACAAGCAAAGCAAGCCTATCCCGTTTCACAAGAAATATTGGATAAGCTTGAAATTGTTAATGATTATGTTATTAAAAACTTCCGTTTGGCTTTTGGTAACCGTATTATTAAGCAAATCGACGATTTTGTGCCGTGCTTTATTGCATGTGGCGGTACCGAAATTCAAGCAATAGACTTTATACTTGCCAAAAAGGTTTTAAGAAAGTTTGAATCCTTAAGCCTTGGATTTATGAAGGAAGACCTTACTAAGTTTAGTAACTTCCTTGATAGAACTTTTGGTAAGAACACAATGAAAATTTGTAAAGAGTACATAGATCTTCTTAAAAAGAATAACTAATTATAAAAGAAAGGAGTGCGGCTTATGGCAGCAAATTCTAAAAACACTTCGCAAAACAAACAAAACCAAGAATTAGCAGATGTATTATTTAAAAAATATGTGCGTAGTACCATCCGCACTCTTGGCAGTACCGAATTTTATAATTCATTTATGGCGGCTATGGCTAGTGCTAATAATGAAATTCAGTTTTCGAATCGCAGAATGGAAAAACTTGTTGATACAAGTTGGGTAGAGGCGGTTGAACAGGTGCTGCACGCTTTTCAAAGTATTATTGAAAATCCCCGCAATATAATCCGCGAGGACGAACTTATAGTAAACGTTGCTAACGCCAAAAAAACCGGTAGCGATGTTGTGCGTCATCTTGCAACTCACGCTTCACTAGTAGAAGATTATAATGAAGATAGCGGTGATGTACGTCCTAATAGAGTTATGCAAAAGTATCGTGAAGACTCTATTGGTCAGGTTTATGAAAACAGGCTTGTTTTCACAACATTGGAAACTGCATATCACTTTGTAAAAATACGTCACGATGCATTATTGCAGGCAATGAGTGATGAATTTGGCGCAAAGCTTAAGTTTAAAAGTGATATGGAGAATGCTAATGAATCGGTGCATATGGATATGTTCTTACATATCCGTGATACCGATAGCACTTTAGATACTGATGATAAAAACCGTGAAATATTTGATAGAATTTCGCGTCTTTATAGAATATTATCTAACGATATGAATAGCCATTTTGCAAAGCATATGGCTAGATACCCACGTATTAAGGGTACAGTTACTAAAACTAATGTATTAAAGAAAAATAAGAATTACCGTCTTATTAGTGAATTATTGGAATTTTTGCGTCAATATGATGATATTGGTTATACAATTAAGGTTATTGAGCAAAATCCAACTATTGATGAACAGTTCCAAGAGAATATTTATAGGAACACTATGTTCCAATATTTACTCCTTAAAGATCATTTAGAAAGAGATAAGGATAGGCTTTTGCCGGCTCCTTCTAAGGAGAAAAAACGTACTCTGAAGCCTAAGTTTATTAAAGAAATTATTGAAGAGCTTACAGAGGATTATGATTTACCAGATGTGGAAATTCGCAAGGTTTTGATTGAAGAGCTTACTAAGGAACAACTCCTTCGTGAAGAAGCTGCCGAAAGACGACGCCTTGTAGAAGAAAGAGCTGCCAAAAAGGCTGAAGAAAAGGCAAAACAAAAGCAAAAGGAACAAGAAGAAAAAGAAAAACGTCGCCTGGAACGTGAAGCCGAAAGAGAAAGAATCCGTCTCGAAAAAGAGGCCGAAGAGCAACGCCGTTACATTGAAAGAATGGAACGCGAGCAGGAAGATAGGCGCCGTAGCAGAATATTTAAGCAGGATATTGATAGATTTTTAAAGGATTTTGAAGAAAACCTTTCTTTACGCAGTGAAGAATTGCAGCAGGAAAAAATTTCTCGTGAAGATTTCGAAGATGCAGCATTCGTTTTGGAAGAGACTGAACGTATTAAGAAAGAGCAGACTGATATAAAACGTCAGCGTAGACGTGAAGAGCTTGAACGTTTGCATCGCTTAGAGCTAGAAGAACAAGAACGTATTTTAGCTGAAGCCGAAGCCGACCGCGAAAAAGCACGTCTTGCAAAAATCGCAGAAGAAAATCATTTGAAAATATTAGAAGAACAGCGTTTAGAAAAAGAACGCGCTATTCAGTTGCAAAAAGACCGCGAAACTATTGTTATATTCCTTAGGGATATCGCCTTTTTTAACGATTCTATCGCGACTCAATTGCTAAAGCGTCAAGAACAAAAACAAATGCAACAAAATATACTCAACCAAATTAGTGAAGAAAAGCGCAAACGTATGGATGCTAAGGCGATATCTAATAAAAGTTTTTGGAGAATTGGAAGATAATGAATCAGGCAATTAAAAAATTGATTGTCGCGACTCTAGCGCTAATACTTTCGGTTACCTTGATTGTTACTGCAACATATGCTTGGACTGTATTGTCCAAGAAACCTGCAGTCGAAAATATTCAAATTACTATCGGCGGCGGACAAACAATTTTATTAGCACCTGATATAATAACTGAAATGGATGGTCAAGTTTGTCATTATCCAGGATATTTTAAGGATACACTTGTATTTTCAAGGTATGATAGCTACGATTATTTAAAACAACTTGATTCGCTTTATCCTGTATCAACTGCCGACGGTTTAAATTGGTTTACGCCAACCTATTACGATATAAGTGACCCCGAGGTACAAAATGGGGAAGCTGCTGTTGGTGAGGTCAAACCGGTTCAGTATTTTAAAAATGATAATGAACTTTCAAATGCCAATTTAACTGATAGCGATTCGAGTGAGGGTCATTATGTTTACCTTGATTTTTGGGCCGTATCACCAAGTACGGCATATACTCTAAGGGTTGCTCGTGGTGATGCAAATGGTGGTAGTCATTTGATTGAATTACCAAAGGTGAAAGAGGTCGAAGATGGTTTCATTTTATCTTCAACCGATAATACCTTTGCGGCAAGTGCCAGAATAGGTTTTTTAACTAACCAAATTTATATAGATAAGGATAACTATACTGCTTATCGAAACAGTAGGTATTATAATTCAAATTATGATATACTTTCCGGTGTATATCACGAAGCAGGAAATTATCCATATCAAATTGACAATCGCTTCACTATATATGAGCCTAACGGATTTTTGAATCCAATAAGCATAGATGAAGACCGCTATGTGAAAACCATGCCGGTTGGATTGGTTAACGATGTGCCTTCGCTTATAGATATTGAAGATAGGCTGACGGTTCAACAAAAAAGTATTTGGAATAAAGATGGGCATAGCGTAACGCTAGATGAAATGCTTCGAGCTGCAGTTGCAGGTAAGGAAATCAGTTCTGCTAAAGAAGCCGAAACTGCGCTTTATGATGATTATTTGCAAGGGCAGTTTTCAGCTTATTTAACAAGGGGCGATTTTGTAACAAGTACCAAAAAGCTATATGAAAAATGTGAAAACGGCAAAGCGGATGAATCACAGCTTTCGTCGCTTCGCACTTCGGGCGCTACGGAAGATGTTTATATAGTAAAGCTTGAAAAAAATATCCCACAAAGAATACGTATGTTTGTATGGATAGAAGGTCAAGACACGGATTGCAACCAGATGACCGAACTTAGTCGTTTGGCACTTAGTCTTGAACTTGCAGGAAGCAATATAGAATAGGTATGTATAAACTAAAAATTGATAAAAAATTAATAAAAAAAATTATTTCTATCGCAGCTTCTGTGATACTCGCTGTAACCATTTGCCTTTGTTTATTTGTGGTTGTGCAGGTGTTAAGTAAAGGCTACGCTTCTTTTGGTAGTTACAGTTTTTTTAAGGTTGTAACTCCAAGTATGGAGCCTAGTATTGCAGTAGGTGAGGTTATTGTGACTAAATCTGTCGCAATGGATGAAGTTGAGGTAGGGGATGTAGTAAGCTTTCATTCACAGGCACCGGATATGTTTGGAATGATTATTACTCACCGCGTGGTTGAAATAGATACCGCCGAAAACGGCGAAAAATGTTTCTTGACAAAGGGCGATGCTAATCTTTCGGTGGATGGTCGCTATGTTTTGGAAAGTAACTTTATTGGAAAGGTCACTTGGACTTCAGGTAAAGCGTTTATTTCAAGCTTTGTAAAGTTTGTTTCAACAGGATACGGCTTTATAGCTTGCATTGCTTTCCCTTTAATTTTAATATTAACATTTGTACTCAATAGCGGTATTAAGCATTTAAAAAAGGATATGAATGAGCTTGTTAAGAATATTGAACAAGCAAATCTTAATGAAAATACCGTTGAGAAAGATATTTCCAAACAAGAGTATGAAGAAATGTATGCACGAATCAAAAAAGAACTTATGGAGGAGCTAACAGACAGTGAAGATACCCAATCTGCTAAAACTGAATAATGCTTTGGGTAATCCTATGGACATGTTGACGCATTTGCGCAAGAAAATTGTTCTTCGCATAGCTTTACTTGCGGTTGTAATTATTTTAACGCTCGTCCTTATTTTTGCACAAACTGTTGCGTGGCAGACTAATGTTGTTCACACGGGCGGACTTATGTTTACGGCGGATACATGGAATTTTAATGTGGATGGCAGTTTGATTAGCCAAAATACCCCTGCTGCCCCCGGTGATACAGCGATAATAGGTCTTGAGGTTTCTAACCAAAGTGATAATCTTGCGGCGGTAAGTGTAAAAGTTTCTAAAGAACAAATTATAGAAACAATGCGTAACCGTATGTTCTTTTATGTAGATACAAATGCGGTAAGAAATGGTGAAACTGTTGAACGCGTTTATATTAATAATAAAAACGCTTATACTTATACACTTTTTCCGTATAATGTACTTGAATTAAAGGATGATACAGCTTCTGCTCCACTTATTAAATGGGAGTGGACTTATGATAATTTGGGATATTATGTCTATGGAAAAAAGACTGATGATAATAAAATTACAGTAGAAGAATTTTTAAGACCAATTGAATACGATTTTGATTTTATGCACACAACCTTTTATGATAGCGGTAAATTGAAAACCATTGATGGCGAAACCACAGCTTCAGAATTTTTGCGTGAATTTTCAAAAACAGACGGTTATGAAGGTGAAATTGATACTGCAGCTACAACGGCTGACGGTTATTATACAGTAAGCTTTAATGAGGATACAGGTTATGGCGTTTTCGCTTATTTATGTACCTTAGAAGAAATTAACGAAGGTACAGAAAAAGATACTCAGCTTGGCAGCAATACTGAGGAAATTGGTGAAGCAAAGCTACAGTTGACTGGGCAAAACTGTCGTACAGACGGTGTTTTGGTCGATAATGAAGCTACTCTTAAAGAGGCTCTTAGTACACCCGGTCTTAATATGATTACTTTAGCGAAGGACGTGTCCTTAACAAGTTCTATAAGCGCAACTAATTCTTCACAGGTAGTTGTAGACCTTGCGGGGTATAAAATTACTTCTACTGCAGATAAGGTAATTACCGCTAAGGATGGCGGATCAGTAATGTTATGTAACGGAGAAATAGATGCTCAAGGCAACGATGGTGTTTATGCTACTGTAGGTAATGTTACATTAAAGGATATAACCATAAAAAATGCTTATGAGGGCATAATGGTTTATGATAATAAGAGTAGCACAAAAGGTGACTCTGTTATTTGTCTTACAAACTGCAAAATTGAAGCTGCTGAAGACGGTCTTTTGATACACGGAAATGGAACCGTATCAAATAATAAAGCAAAAATCGTTATAGAAAACAGTGATATTGAGGGCAGGGATTATTCGGGTATAATTTGTAACGCTGATGATTATGGCTTGGATATTACGGTAGTTAACAGTACAGTTAAGGGCTATTATGCTGCAATTTATTTTCCGCCTCAAAATAGCACTTTAACGCTTAAAGAAAGTACCTTTGAGGGCTATACCGGTATAGCAGTTAAAGGTGGAACAGTAGATATTACTGATTGTGTTATTACCGGCACAGGAGCATTCACAGGCTTACCTGAACCTTCAAAACTTGGCAGATCCGGTTTTACCGATACGGGCGACGGTCTTTATTTAGAGGCTAACTACGAATGGCCTTCAAAGATTTCTATTTCTGGTGACAAAACTAAAATTAAAGGTTGGGAAGAGAATACCCTTGCTGTGAGAAAGTACCCCGAAGATGCTTCTCAAGCAGAGATTGTGATTTCAGGTGGTACTTATAGCAGCGATGTTTCCGCCTTTTTAAAGAGCGGATACATTCAAGATAATTCTACCGGCGAATTTATAGTTAAAATGGCTGAATAGTAAAAAGTGGAAAGGAAGGTTATGATGGCGAAAAAAAACGAGAAGTTTCTTTTTAAGGTCGTTATTCTTCTTTTGACATTTTTTATTGCGATATCATTGGTTTTTACCGCAACTTATTCACGTTATCTTACGGAGAGTGAACATAATATTGGCTTTTTAGCAAAAAAGCAACCTCAAATTTTATTTAATGGTGCCGAGATTGATGACCGTGCTTTAATTTCAATTTGGGATTGGACACAGGGTGAAAATCAAATTAATGGTAAGTTTAATTTAAGCGTTGCCAACCTTCCCGAAGGCGAGGGTGTAGATTTTTATATTCGTGCTTTCATAAAAAGTAGCAGTGCAGAGCCTACCATTCAAAACGAAGAAGTTGAACTAACACAAGAAGTAACACAACCAACTGAGGTTTCACTCACTTTAGGAAATGATACTTTTAATTCTGCTGCCCATAGCATAGATGATGAAGCGGATTTTCATATTAAAAATGGCTTTTCGGGTGATGTTTACCACTTTTTCGCTAATGAACAGCTTGACCCGCACGAAAATGAATATGTTTTTCATTTGGAAGAGGGTGAAAACGCTGAACTTGATTTTGTTTTAAACGTTTATGATAGCGAAATTATTACAAATAGAATATATATTTGTATTGAAATAGTTAAGTAGTTGGCATTTTGAATTTTCAGGAGAATTGTGATGAACTGTACTCAAGAAAATATAACTAAATATAAAGGAATGTTACCTGGGCTTAAGGAAAAGCTTGTGGCAGCTGCAATGTTGTTTGCAATGGCAACGGCAATGACTGTTACTTGTACTTTTGCTTGGCTTACTTTGTCATATAATCCTGCGGTAACAAATGTTCATACAGCGGTGGCATCTAACGGCAACTTAGAGATTGCTTTAGCTACTGGAGAAGCCCAGCTCGCAACTGCCCCAGGTGCTTCTGCCGAGGGGGATAGCAAATTACCGCTTGTACAACGTAATATTACTTGGGGTAACCTTATAAACTTAAACGACCCGTCGTATGACTTAAAGCATCTTGTTTTGCGTCCTTCAATCCTTAATGATGCAAACCTTATTGAACGCCCGCTTTACGGTCCTGTTTACGATAAGGATGGCCGAGTTGTAGATATGAATACAAACTTTGGTTATTCTGAATACGATAGTTTTAATAATCGTTTTAAAGCAACAAATAAGCTTGGCATTCGTGCTATAACTTCTATGAAATATGGCTCATCGGGTGCTCAAAATATTTATAATATGCAGCTTAATCAGGTTGCAGATGCAAACATAATTACTCAAACCGAATATCTTGCTATCGCACAGGCTGATGAAAACCAAAAGTATATGGATGCCCTTGCATCTATGATGACAGGGTATATGATTGAAAACTTTTTAAGAAACGGTTCTGCGGGTAGTCTTATTAATGATGCAGAGCTACTTAGAAATGATGTAGCGGCATTTTCTGAAATGTATCAAAAGCTTATTGCTTCATTTGAATCTCATGCTGAAGATGTAGCAGATCTTTTGAATTTTGAAGCTAAAATGCTTGGCAAGGCTGATTTATCTATTACTAAAGATGCAATTTTAAATTTATCCTATGATAAGACCAACCAAACAGCCTATAAAAAGCTTTTGGAAATGGGTTTTGAAACCTATGAGAGTAGCAACAAAACCGTTGGCGTAGTTAAGTCTATGGATAGCTTTCTATATGACTATTATTTATTAAAAGCTGATTTAGTGCGTCTTGATAATTTATATAACGATATGGGTGGCAATATTTTATGGAAAAACTGCCCCCTTGCAGATAACGGAAAAAGATTAATTGATGATATTATCAGCAATCTTACAAATGTTGGCGAATGTACCATTACAGGCGGTGACTATAAAGACCTTAAAATCAAGAGTGTTGGTGCTCGTGTCGCTTTAAATCTTAAAGGAAAAACCTGTCAAACAAAAATTACTAACGGTATACTATTTAATTTTGATAATTATACAGGTGGTAGAATTCATAATCACCCTGACCGTGTGCTTTCGCTTACTGTACAAGCAATGGGTACACAAACCATTTATTCGCACGTTTCCACAAGCGCTACATTAAATCACTTCGAAAATGAACGTGCTTATGTTGCTAAAATTATTGCCGATAAGTATGGCGCGCCAGAGCTTATTGCAAACGATTCTTATGGTTTTGCTGTCGATTTTTGGGTACGTACTAATGCGGCCGGCTCTTTCCTTACCCTTGAGGGTAATGTGCTGACCAAAACCGAAACTATTGATGTTAAGGGTAAAAATGCTGAGGGCGAAGAAGTACAAATCTATACTATAACAGTAAAAGCAGATAATGAGGAATCAAGTGGAAGCGCTATTGAAGATATGCTTTCGGTTTCTTATGATGTTTATAAATCTACTCAATTGGTAGAAGATGCCAATGGTCAACAGGTAGAAGAAAACTGTTTACGTTATGTCGATAGTCACTCTGTAGTTACTGAAGATTCACTCGGTGGTCAGGCTATTCCTGAACCCTTAAAGAAAGTGGAGGAGATAGAAACTGTTATAGGTTATGAGGGTGAAAATCGTATTTGGAACGGTGAAAAACATTCATTACTTACAGTTTCCAGTACAACACAGGGTAGTGGTAGTTGTTATACTTTCTATGCCGAAACTCCTACAGATCAACAACGAAGTCTCAATCTTTTAAAATCTATGAAAATAGCTTTTGTTGATGAAGAAGGTTCTTTGCTTACCACCGCATATATGGATACTGAACACCATTACGCTTCTTCTGGTAAGGTTATAGTACCTATTATATTGAGTGAGGAAAGTATTTCTATAGGTCAAGATGACAACGGAGATTTTAGATTTGCAATTACTGCTCTTGACCAGAATGTGCCTAAGCGTATTTCTGCTATAGTTTATCTTGATGGCACTAATCTTACTAACGATGACGTTCTTGCAGCTGCTGATATTCAAGGTCAAATGAATATTCAGTTTGGTAGTTCTGTAGCACTTATGCCACTTGATAATGAAGCGTTATATAATTCGGAATTCTATGCCGAAGTAGAGGAAATAACACCTAACACCTTTGATTTTGATACTTTGGCAAATGATGCAAAAATGCAGTCCAAAGTCAAGGTTAGGGTTACGGGTACAAAGCCCGGTTTAATTAAAGCAAACTTTATTCGTAGAATTAATGCTACACAAGGTTCACCTGAAGAAGAATTCACTTTAACGGATGCTGATGGTGACGGAGTATGGGAAGGCATTTATGAGTTTAAATATCCCGGCAACTATATTTTGCGTAGTATTATGGTTGACGGTGTAGAGCGTGATTTAAAAATACCTGAAGGGTCTGATTTTCCGTCGGTGCTTGTTAAAGGCTTTAGCATAACAAGTGTTTCTTACGAAATGAGTAAGTTTGTTATGAGTGACGTTGATCACTATTCAGGAGATATTTCTTTACAATTTGCTTCTAACGACCCTGCTAAAATGCCAAAAACGGTTGTGGGTAAATTCGCTCGCGAAGATGGCGCTGAAGTTAATGTAAACTTTAATTATAACGCCACAAGTACCTCTTGGCGTGGTACGGCAAACTTCACTTCCTCCGGCGAATATACAATGCAGTATGTTTTGCTTGACGGACAGTATGTTGAACTGCCTGCCAATATGCAAAAAACGGTTGATTTGACCCTTGGTATGAAGGTTGACGTTCAAACCTCAACACCCACCACTATTTTTTATGGCGAATCGGGTGCACCTGAAAGTCTTGTTATGCAGGTAAAGATACTTGATAATAATAATGATATTATAAAGGGTCTTGGTGGTGCAACCTTAGTTTATAAAATGACTGAAACTGAAAAGCTTGAAGCAGTGCTTAGATATAATTCGGGCAGGCAATATTATGAAGGTGAATTTAGCGTAGAACCCGGAACTTGGAAGTTTGACAATGTTTCTATTAGAATTGGTGAGTCTACAACTAATGAGCTTAGAAAAGCTAATTCTAATACACCTGTATTCCAAGTAATCCCACCAACGCCGCCTTCTTATGTAAGCAATTTGGTTGACAAGGTACAATATAGAAAGTCGGGTCAATATGCATCATTCGTTGCAACACTTGCCGATTCAGGCTCGGCAATAGTTTATGCTAAACTCGAGAATGAAAAGGGTGAAATTGCCTACGTTGCGGGCAATATGGCAGAAACTTCAATTAATGGGCATTTCGACTATGAATTTGTTCTTGAAGATACAGGCCGTTGGACAATGAAAAGCGTAAGTGCATTCGGTGCTTTCGATACTGAACAAAATTATCATCCCGTTCCGTCTGAAATGAATGAGGATAATTATAATAGCGGTATTGTATTTGATGCTTCTAACAGTGCATTTACTGAAATATCGAGTGCTGTACTTTATCAAGAAGATATATCAGTGACTTATAGTTATGCGGATAGTTTATATATTGATAATGATTCTATTATTATTGGTAAAGATGAAGAAACAGGTGAGATTACACGTTTCTTTATGGAACCCCATACTTTTAATAATGGAGAAATTGAAGTTCAGATTACTGATACGTCTGACCTTATTAAAAATGGTTTCTTTAACGTTGAAAACGTGACCTTAAGTTATAAGTACGGTAGTCTTACCGATAGTTCCGGTAAATCTTATGGTAGTTATATAAGTTCGGATTATGATAACGGTAAAAAGGGTACGAATGTTGGCACTCTAAATTTTGAGGCAAAGAATAATACATTGTTTGCACTTAGTAACGCAAATGGAACGGTAAACTTCGATGATTCCGCTCAATACACTCCGGATGAACTTAATTATACAATTACATCTGATTTAGATTCAAAGGTAAATGTATCAACAAAAATTGCTTCTTTATCGCATGATATAGTGCTATATTCAAAAAAACCAACAGTGACATTCACCGCCACAAATCCAAAGGTTGGCGAGCAATTTGAAGATAACGACAATAATAAAGTTTCTAACTCTATATCATCAGATGGATTAAGTGCAACGGTTTACTATAAGGCAATTAAGCTGGGTTCGACTTGTTCGTTATCGCCCTCTAAAGTTACAGCAAGCTTAGCAGGTTTAGGTGATGATTTTGTATCTGCAACGTGTACATTTAAAGCTCAGGCGGGAGCTAAAAATGATGTTGTGTTTACCTTTAAACCAAACAAATTGCAAGATACTCAAGCAGTTGGTGATGATCCCGGAGATACTAAGAAATGTTTAGGTAAAGATGTAACCTGCACTGAGATGGTGGTAGAATATAACGATGATAAATATACAATTACATTAACAGATGCAATAAAAATCACCCATGAAAAATAATTAAGATGTAAGATTTTCGGAAGGGAAAAGTATGAATATTATTTTGTTTAGCATAATTAGTATTATTGCAATTTTTGCACTTTTAATTATTCGTTATAAAAAGTATCGTATTTCCCTTCTGAAAACAATTGTTATTACAATTGCTATTGTGTTTTCAGGGTTAGCGGGCTCGTATATTATGTTCTTTTTGGAAAATGGAATGTGGCAAGGGCGCTCTATGTTTGGTGGAATATTGCTTTTTCCCCTTTTTCTTCTTCCAATTTCATTAGTTTTAAAGATTGAGCCAGCGGATTTATTGGATTATGCGACAATCCCAGGAGCTTTTTTACTGGCATTTTCAAAGTTTAATTGCTACTTGGCGGATTGTTGCGGCGGAAAAGTAATTGGATATGTCGATGCTATCCCCGAATTTTTCCCAAGTCAGCTTGTTGAAATGTGCGTATCGCTTTTGATTGTAGTTGCATTACTTGTTTTCGAAGCTACAAATAAGTTGAAACATTTTATATGCCCAATGTGTATAGTGCTATATAGCATAACTCGATTTGTTTTAGATTTCTTTCGTTGGAAACAAGATATTTTTGCTCTTGGAATGACAGCCGGACGTTTTTGGTCTGTTATTAGTTTCTTGATAGGAATTATATGGATTGTTATTAAAATAAGAAAAAAACGGAGTTTTGATGAGAATGAGTCTCTTTGTGCTATCGAAAAAAGTTAATATTGTGCGCTTTGCGGCTCTTTTGGTTGTAATTGCGATACTTTTATCGTTTTTTGGTGTACTAAATGTTTTCGCAGCCGAAGAAGGCAGTTGTGGCGAGGATTTAGAATGGCGCTATTCCGGTACAACCCTTACTATAACAGGCAAGGGCGCTATGAATAATTATAGTGAGCCTAATAAGGCGCCGTGGTATGAATACAGGGAAGAAATAACAACCGTTATTCTGCCCGAAAAATTAGAAACGGTGGGTAGCTTTGCTTTTTATAATTTTACTGCATTAAAAGCCGTTGCTATACCTGAAAATGTGAGAAG
The DNA here is from genome assembly GCA_045602785.1 of Acutalibacteraceae bacterium. Taxonomy (GTDB): domain Bacteria; phylum Bacillota; class Clostridia; order Oscillospirales; family Acutalibacteraceae; genus UBA737. The sequence continues at coordinate 537 of JAZSCF010000003.1, read as the reverse complement.
TATCAATGAAAAAGCCTTTTATAACTGTAATGCGCTTCGTATAGTTACATTTAAAGGTGGACTTAAATCAATTGGACGTGCCGCATTTTATCATTGCGAAAGCTTGGCAACAGTAACCTTCCCAAACACGCTTGAAACGATAGGTGATAAAGCATTTTATTTTTGCCGTAGTATATTAACGCTTACTATACCAGAAAGTGTTAAAAGTCTTGGTAAACAAGCCTTTACATACTGTGAATCACTTTTAAGGGTAGAAATTATGGCAAATATTAATGCTATACCCGAATGGTGCTTTTATGGTTGTACAAGCCTTAGTGAAATCAAGCTTTCGGACACAATAACAACCATTGACCAATATGCTTTCAAGCGTTGTGATGATCTGGTTACAATTTTTTGTTCAGATAAAAAAGGTGTTGCAAAAAGCATAAGAGAGCAAGTGGCTGAAGATTTAAACTATTTTGAAGAAAATGGTATTGTTACTCCCGGTGAACTTGAGAATGGCACTCAAAATACACAGGTTGAAAACGATAAAAACAA
>JAZSCF010000002.1:0-22232 GCA_045602785.1 Acutalibacteraceae bacterium | reverse complement strand
AAGTATTATTTCAATATAATTTAAAAATAAAAAGCCGTATTTTCAATTCATTACCTTAGAATGAAAAAACGGCTAAATTAAATATTACAAATTAGTCAAGAGTTGTAAATGTATAAATAGTTTTGCTATCAAACTTAACACCTGCTTTAAGTATACAGGAAGGCCACTCAGGGTGGTTTATACAGTCGGGATAGTGTTGTGTTTCAAGGCAATAAGCACTTCTTCTGCCGTATTTCGCACCGTTTTTACCGTTACGGTCACTAGTACCGTTACCTGTATAAAGCTGAACACCTGGTTCTGTGGTTTCAACGGTCATAACAATACCGCTCTTTTTAGAGTAAGCTTCACAAGCAACCTTATCACCATTAAGTGCAAAGTTAATATCGTAACCCTTATATTCTTTAACATAAACTTCATCACAGTCAGCACGCTCACCTATTGTGTGGAATTCAGTAAAGTCGGCACAGGTACCTTTAACTGCTAAAAGTTCACCTGTAGGTAAGCAATCCTTATCGTTAGGAGTAAAATAATCCGCATTGATTTTAAGATATTGGTCATTAACCAAGCCTTCACCGTCAAGGTTAAAGTAAGAGTGGTTTGTTGGATTAAAGATAGTATCCTTATCGCTTACAGCGGTATAATGAATTTCAAGACCATTATCAACAATAGCATATGTAACCTTAATTTCTAAGTTTCCGGGATAACCCTCTTCACCGTCGGGCGAAGTTATATAGCAAGCTAAAACACCGTCTTCATCCTTAAGCTCCCAAACGCGCTTGTCGTAGCCCTTTAAACCACCATGTAAATGGTTAGGACCGTCGTTTACAGCCAATGTATAATCTTTACCGTTTAGCGAGAATTTACCTTCACGAATACGGTTAGCAAATCTACCAACAGTAGCGCCAATATAACCGTCATTATTAATATATTCTTCCACAGTATCATAGCCCAAAACAACATCGGTAGGATTACCGTTTTTATCAGGCACAATAAGTGAACGTAAGGTTGCACCATATTCAAGAATATCAGCCTTAATATTGCCGTTTTCTATAGTCCAAGCGTAAGTTTCTGTGCCGTCGGGCATAGTACCAAAAAATCTTTTTGTAATACTCATATTAAACTCTCCTAAAAATAATCTTTATTTAATAATACAAAAAATTTTATGTATTGTCAATCATAATATACATATTTTAGGGGACAATATTTTGGGTGACTGTTTTGGTTATTTTACTTAGTGAACGCAAAAGTAAAAACGAAAAAGAAATTACTGAAATTCTTAAGAAATATGGTGCTAACCATTATACAGACAAAACCATTTTTGAAGGTAAAAATGCTTTCACTTGTATTAATATTTACAAGCCGACTGAACTTCTTGTAAAAAATGCATTAGCTGTATTTATTGAAAAAACCACAAAATTTAACAAACAAAAATTTCCTATTAGTATTATTGGAGTATGTGAAGATAGCAACAAAAGCGCTTTAGAAAACTTTAAAAAATGGGGCAACGCAGTAATAACTTGTGGCATAAATAACAAAAACACACTTACCATTTCAAGCTTTAGTGAAAATAGCGTATTAGTAACACTACAACGGTCAGTTATTGATTTAAAGGGTAACAGAATTGAACCATGTGAGTTTAAAATAAGGCTTTCAAAACATTACAACCCCTACTCTATTTTATCATCTGTAGCAATTTTAATATTGCTTGGAATTAATCCTACAGAATTTTGATTAAATTATAAACATTTAGGCAAAAATATTCCTGAGGTGGAATAAATGACTAAAGCAATTGATAAAAAATACTTAATTTTAGGAATACTTTTAGCCGTATTTTTACTGCTTATTTTTAGTGCTTGCTCACTAGCCGTCAAAGAACAGTCAAACCCTAATACTGATTGGATTATACGCTCTTACGAAGATACCGTTGTACTTATGAAAGACGGTGAAGTAATAGAAGTTTTTGGTGATATTTCGCTTGATTCATTACCGAACGAAGATAAAGAACATTTAGAAAAAGGGATAAATTTTTTGACTAAAGATGAAGCACTATTAGCAATAGAAGATTATGATGGATAAAATAAGAGCACCTTTCTTTGTGAAAAGTGCTCTTTAAATTATTTAATCATATCTTGAAATTCAGCTTCACTTATTACCTTTACACCTAAAGTGTTGGCCTTATCAAGCTTACTGCCCGCTTCTTCACCTGCTAATACAAAGCTAGTTTTTTTAGAAACTGAAGATGAAGTTTTACCGCCAAAACTTTCAATTATATCCGAAGCTTCTTTACGTGATAAGGTTGGCAAAGTACCTGTAAGCACAAATGTCAGTCCCTGAAAACGAGTGTCATTAACTTCCTTTAAAGATTTAAGATTAACCCCTAACACTTTAAATTTTTCTATCATTATGTGTGTACTATCGAGTGAAAAGAATTCAAATGCGGATTCAGCTAAAATACTGCCAAAGCCGTCAATCATTTCAAAATCTTCTTTTTGCGCATTTAATATAGCATCAATATCGCCAAAATGCTCGGCTAAAAGCTTACCTGCTTTAGCACCAATATGTCTGATACCAAGCGCAAAAATAAACTTTGACAAATCATTTTGCTTAGATGCTTCAATAGCATTTTTAAGGTTTTGCACAGTTTTTTCACCCGTGCGTTCTAATTCAGCAACCTTTTCGTAATCAATAGTATACAAATCAACAATATTATGAATTAAATCAGCAGCAAGCAACTGCTCTAAAACAGCAGGACCTAAGCCTTCAATATCCATTGCATCACGGGATGTAAAATGAATCAAATGACGCAAAAGCTGGGCAGGACAATCGGCATTAGTGCAACGGATGACCGCTTCACCCTCTTCGGCGTAAACCGGTGAATTACAAGAAGGGCAAAACTTTGGAAGCGCATAAATCGGTGCCGATTCATTATGCTTTTTAACATATAAAACTTCGGGTATAATATCTCCTGCTTTTCTAACGACTATAGTATCTCCTATAGAAATACCTTTAGAAGTAATAAAATCCTGATTATGAAGTGTAGCGCGGCTAACAGTTGTACCTGCTAACTGTATAGGGTCAAATATCGCAGTAGGAGTTAAGGCACCTGTTCTGCCAACACCTATTTCAATTTCTTTTAAAACGGTTTCCTTTTCTTCAGGTGGGTATTTAAAGGCAACCGCCCATTTAGGAAACTTCGAAGTACTTCCTACAGTTTCACGATATGCTAAATCATCGGATTTTACAACCGCACCGTCAATATCGTAAGGCAAATTACCGCGAGTGTCACCTATGCGTTTAATTTCTCCAATAACTTCATCAACATTTTTACATCTTTTATAGGTAGGTAAAACATTAAAACCTAAATCCTTTAAAAAATCAAGCGACTCAATATGTGTATTAAAAATTTTAGATTCGATGTACTGGACATTAAATACAAATATACTAAGTTCTCTTTCAGCAGTTATTTTAGGGTTCTTTTGTCTTAGTGAACCTGCGGCCGCATTACGTGGGTTTTTAGCAGGTTGTTCCCCTAAAAGTTCTTGCCTTTCAACAAGCTTTAAAAAGCTTTCTTTAGGCATATAAACTTCACCGCGAACCTCTAATTCACCCAAAAAATCGATTGCTTTAGGGATGGATTTAATTTGTAATAAATTGGCGGTAACATCTTCGCCTTTTTCACCGTCACCACGTGTTGACCCTCTGAAAAATATACCGTCACGATATTCAAGTGAAACCGAAAGACCGTCAATTTTAGGTTCAACAGAAAAATCAGTTTTAGACAAATCAATCTTTTCGGCAAATGCTTTAAGTTCATCAAAACTAAAAACATCCTGAAGACTTTCCATTTTCACTTTATGGACAACTTCCGTAAACAACTTTGAAGCCGCACCGCCTACTAATTGTGTTGGTGAATCTTCAAGTCTTAGTTCAGGATAAGCATTTTCCAAATCCTCAAGCTCACGAAGCATATAGTCATATTCGAAATCTTCAATTTCGGGCGAATCTTCAATATAATATTTTCTATTATGGTACTTTAAGGTTTTGCTTAAATATTCTATTCTCTTTTTAGCATTTTCAAAATCCATACTATTCTCCTGACGCTCCGTAATCATTTATAAGACCTGCGGTGTTATCATCCTGATTTTCAATAACATTTGTAAAGTTATTGGGTACTGTACCCACAATAACAGTTTGTGCAGCAATAGCTGAAGTATTAACAGTAATACTCTTTTTATAACCTGCAACAAGTAAGCTGCCACATATTTTAATTTTAACTACTACTCTATGCAAAACTTGATTTATACCTGCACTTTTAAACTCGTGCTCAAAATCAACATAGGCGGTGGTAGTAATATGCATTTTAAAATTTATATTCGGTCCAAAACCTGTTGTGTATGTATTTGCAAAAAATGTACCAATTGGTATTGGTACAGTATATCGTTCTTTTTTTGCAATAATCCTTGCAATTTCGTTAGAAATTGAACTTTTAAAATGGTTAATCTTATAAGTATCAACTTCTAAACTTATAATTTCACCATCTTTATTTTGTGACAAGACTGCAATATCGCTGTAAGTAATTTTCTCATTTTCGAAAATATTTACAATAGCTTCGTTTGCAGAATTAAGCATAACTGTTTCAGCAATGCTTTCGCAATAGCGTATAATTACGGGCTCTATTTTATAATAAATATACCCCATAATAATGCTGACAATAAGCAAAAGTATTAGCCAAGCGCGTAAAATATAAAAAGTATTATTTCTAACTTTTTTAATAAAAACACCGCCTTTCGCACAGTACATTTTACGGAAAGCGGTATTTATGTGTTACAGGATTTTACAATTATTTATGATGTTGTGAAAAGAACTTAATTAATTGTGCTGCGTTATCGTAACCGATTGCACTGTTAATGCAAAGGTCATAATTAGTGGCTACGCCCCACTTCATATCAGTAAAATGGCTACAGTAGCCTGCACGGCGCTTGTCAGCCTTTTTAATAATATCAGCAGCCTTAGAGCGAGAAATATTTTCATATTCACATATACGGGTAATGCGTTGTTCTAAATCAGCATGAATGAAAACAGATAATACGTTTGGTCTGTTTTTCAAAATACTGTTAGCGCATCTACCAACGAAAATGCACGATTCTTCATCAGCAATTTGACGTATAATATCAGCCTGAGCTTTAAAAACACGATCTCCCATTGGTTCGTAATGCATACCTGAAATAGTAGCACTCATTGGATGAACGCCAACAGAAAGTGAATAAAGCAAACTGTTAGTGGGGTGTTCATCGTACATATGCAAAACTTCGGGAGCAATACCGCTTTTAATAGCGCTTTGTTCAACAATTTCCTTATCGTACATTTTTATTCCCATTAATTCAGAAAGCTCTCTTGCGATTTCGTGACCGCCGCTTCCATATTGTCTACCAATTGTTATAATCAAGTTATTTTCCATTAATTACACCTCAAATTTATTATACAATAAAGTATATATATTTGCAAGAAAAAATTTGCTAAATATTGTCATTGGATTCATATTTTCAAAATATTTTTTTATAAAAAAACCGACAAAGCAATAAACTTTGTCGGAAAATATTATTTAATCTTTCTTGCTTCAATATAAAAGCGTTTATCACAAGCATTACCCATTGAAAAAGTTTTACGCGGAAGTGAACCATCTTGTTTAATTGCAGGAAAAAGGTCACTCTTTTGCATACCGTCAAATATAAATCCCAATGTATCAGGTTTATTTGCAAGTGAATACACAACATCCTCACCGTGAATGTAATCAATCTTTATATCCTTGTTTTCTGCTATATATTCATCAAGCCATTTTTGCAAAGTAGAAATTGGTAATTTACCTGTAGGCTTAACAGAAACCTTAACTTCTTTATTACCGTAAACACAGGTGAATATTTGAGCATCTTCCCCTTTATATTGATGACCGTTTTCTCCTAAATCGGCAATAAATTTTTCTATAACTGCTTTAGGGTTAACGTCAAAAAGTACGCGGTAAATCGGCTCAAATTCAAGCGATATATCATGAATATTAACAACCTCAACCATTGCAAATTCCGACTTACATTCCTTAGCGGTAGCTAAAGAATGATTTCCGTCACCAACCGCGAATAAGAAATTATCATTCTTATTAGCTAAAATATTTAGTGCATCACTAACTTCCAAAACAGAATCTTTATCAAGTGCGTAACCCTTAATGTTGCCGCTATTTTGCATTAAATCAAAATCGTATAGTTTCTTGAAATTATCTGTTTTATCTGATAACTTTTCAATAACGGTATTATCTTTATCATCAATTAAAAGCATTACATGCGGAAGCTCTAATAATGCATCCTTACGGATTTCAACACGCGGAGGTATTCTTTCAATTACCGTAGCCTCGGTAGCGCGAATAAGCGCATTTGAATTCTTTTCGTATGAATAATCATCCAACTTAATAAGACCAATAATGCCTTTTCTTATTTTGTTCCCCGTAACTTCGCGTTCAACATAGATAAATGTGTCTTCAACAGTATCAAAAACACCGTTTTCTATGTATTTCTTCATGGTAGCGTTTATTTTAGAAATACGCACGCTATTATCCTTTTTTAAATAAACTTCGGGTAAAACAATATTCAGAGCCGAAGGAGTGTCACCAACAAATTTTTCAACGCTTTTCCAGTATTCAGGCTCGGATGTATATTGGTCGCAAGCTACAACCGCCCACTGTTCAAAGTCGGACTTTGGTAATAAAAAATTGCAAGGATAAAAATGCATTTTAAAACTTCTCCTTAAAAGTATTACTTATAATTAGAAAATTCAACTTCAGTAATAACATCATAACTTAAATTCACATAAATTCGAATTTTGTTACGACGGTCACTTTCTTCATAAAAATAATCGAAATAATAAGAATTTTCGGACTTTTTATAGAAGTGTGACGGTGTACCTAAAACTTCAAAAATATCAGTTAGAACCGATGTATTTGTTATACCGTTAATATTGAATTTAGGATATGATTCCTGATTTTTAACATAATCATTCTTTATTCTAAATTTTACGGCATTACATTCCGACAAACGAACTGAAGTATTTAGCGGATTAAAGAATAACACAGTTATTTTATTACTGTATCTGTTTGAAAAAGTAAGCTCTGCAGTTTCTTTAGCATAAATTAAAGAATTTTTATTATAGTCACTTCCGTCAACAAGCTCCCAGCCCTTTCTTTCAAGGGTATCAAGTCTGCAAGGGAAAGTGAATTTTGTACCGTTATATTTTGCGCTTAGCTTAAATTTACTGCCAAGATAAATATTAGAATAATTTTCTTCATCAAAGAGTGTAATATCAAAATATTTTGACATCATACTGTCAAGTGAAGTGATTTTTTGTGTTTGACTCTCAACTTCAATAGCATCAGCTTCATCAGATATTTCTTCTTTTACACCAAAATTATTATCAGGCTTTGCACAACCCGAAAAAGACAGCAATAATACTATTGCAACAATTAGTGCTAATGGTTTTAAAAATTTCATTTTTATACTCCAAATTTTAATATATTATAATTTTATGATTAAACACTTTAAAAGTCAATAAAATTATATATCCTTTATACAGTTATTCAAAAAACTTTTAATCTCTTTTAAAACCGAGTCGGTATCGGTTAAAAAACTAAGCCCGTGACCAGCTTCTTCAGATAAATAAATTCGGCAATTTTCTTTGCAGTTAGAAAATGCAGCTTGACTCATTTCAAAGGGCACAAAATTATCCTTTTTACCGTGTATAAAAAGTATTGGAAGCTCAGTCTTTTTAACAACGTCTACTGTACTTTTGTTACGAATAGAAAAACCACCCAACAACTTGCAAGCACAGTCTAAAAAAGGAATAAAAAACTTAGCATTTACTTTATAAGCATCCTTGCCTACTTTTAAAATTATTTCTTCAGGTGAAGTAAAACCGCAGTCAGCAATAACGCCCATAACATTTTGTGGCAAATTATGATTAAGCGACAACAAAACTGTAGTTGCACCCATAGAGATACCTGTAATTATTAACTGCTTCGGTGAAAACTCGCGGTTTATATATTCAGTCCAAGTTACAACATCGTGACTTTCCTTAACACCAAAGGTTATAAGCTTACCCTCACTCTTTCCGTGGGCGCGTTGGTCGGGCATAAATACATTAAAGCCCATATCATAATACATTTCAACCGCACAGGAAAAATCGTGTGTAGCATTTGAACGATAGCCGTGAAATAGGAATACTGTACAAGTACTGTTGTTGTCATAGTATCTTCCTGCTAGAGTAAGACCATCAAAGCTTTTTGTATAACACCATTTATAAGGGGTGTTTTTAATAAAATCCTCACCACGCTTTAAAAGTGCGCCATACGGCTTTAACGCTTCATCTATTGTAGTGTCAATAGTCTTAACCTTTTTAGGATTCATACGCACAAAAGCAATAACAAAAAAGTAAAGAACTATTACTATTAAAAGCAATATTAACAACAAGACTGCTAAAAGAAAATACAAAATTTATCACCAAGATTATTTTTTAGTTTTTTTGAAAACTATAACCGACCTATTAGGCAAATAACAATTAAAACCAACCCAGTCGGCAGGGGTTCTATATGCTTTATATTTATAATCTTTTTGTACACGCGAATAGCCGCCAAAAATACTATCATCACTTGATAAAATCGGCTTGTAATAGCCCTCTTTTTCTACTGGCACAAAATATCCGTCAAAAGATTTTTCGGGGTGGAAATTAAATACAAAAGCTAAATCCCCCTTAGTGTACATAATAATTTTATCATCATTATGAAGCCAACGGCATTTTGTTTCGAGTGAAAGCACCTTTTCGTTTTTTAAAAGATCGATCATCGCTTTATCAAAATCATTAAGCTCTCGATAACGTAGATTTGGATTATCAACCAAGCTCCATTGCCTACGACAATAGTGATAACTCCAACCATTACCTTCGCGCGGAAAATCAAGCCACTCAGGATGACCAAACTCGTTACCCATAAAGTTAAGATAACCTTCACCTGCAAGGGATGCTGTTAATAGTCTAATCATTTTATGAAGTGCGATACCACGGTCAACAACCAAACTTCCGCCAAATTTTTGCATTGAAGTGTACATCTCAGCATCGCAAAGCCTGAACATAATTGTTTTATCACCAACAAGTGCTTGGTCGTGAGATTCACAGTAGCCGATATTTTTTTCTTTAGGTCTACGGGAATTTAACTCATACCAAAGCTTTTGAATATCCCACTGTTCATCCTTGTATTCTTTAATAAGCTTAATCCATAAATCCGGAACACCCATTGATAGACGGAAATCAAAACCAATACCGCCACTATTTATTGGTAAACACATACCTGGCATACCCGACATATCTTCAGCAATAGTGATAGCATTTTTGTTTAAAGAGTGAATGAGATAGTTTGCAAGCTGTAAATAGGTTACGGCTTCGGTATCGGTATTCATTGAAAAATACATACTATAATCGGTAAAAGCACTACCAAGTCCGTGGTCGTGATAAAGCATTGAAGTTACACCATCAAAGCGGAAACCGTCAAAATGGAACACTTCCATCCAATATTTTAGGTTAGAAAGCAAAAAGTGCAAAACTTCATTTTTGCCATAGTTAAAAAGCTTAGTACCCCAAGCAGAATGCTCACCTTTTCCACCTTCGTGGAAAAACTGATGCGTTGTACCGTCAAACTCGTTAAGGCCTTCGGCAGTATTACGAACTGCATGAGAATGAACAACATCCAAAAGTACAGCAATTCCCATACTGTGAGCGGTGTTTATAAGCCTTTTTAAATCTTCACTTTTACCATAACGTGAAGAAGCGGCAAAAAAGTTAGAAACTTGATATCCGAAAGAACCATAATACGGGTGCTCCATAATAGCCATAATTTGTATTGTATTATAGCCTAAATCCTTAATTCGCGGTAAAACATTTTCACAAAAATCGTTATAACTGTTTACCTTACCCTCTTCACTTGACATACCAATATGGCACTCATAAATAAAAGGAGTTTTTGGAGTAACAAAATTATCGTCTGTCCAATTGAAATCAGCAAATGTATCTTCAATTTCAGCACACCAAAGGTAAGATACGCTATCCTGTACAACCCTTGTAGCATAAGTAGAAATACGGCGCAAAATCTCACCATTATGGTGGATAATCGCTTGTACCTTTTGACCGGGTTTAAGGGTGTTTTCACCTGAAATTTCAATTTCATAAATACCGTTACCCAAATTATTCATTTGGTGGGATTCAGTATTCCAATCGTTAAAATCACCCGTTAAATACATTTTTTCAGCTGCAGGCGCCCACTCACGATAAACATAGCCGTTATCCGTTTTATGAAAACCAAAATATTTATAACCGTTAGCAAAATCGGAAATACTATTTTTGCCTTTTAAAAGTTCTTTTTTCTTGTCGTTAAAAAGCTTCATTCGAAGATTTAAATCTTCAGAATACGGCGCTAAGTAAGGGTCAATTTCTAAAATTTTAAGCGATTTTTTAGATGCCATAATAGTACCTCCAATTTACAAATCTCATGTATATTATTATTATATCAAATCTTTACAGTAATTAGCAAGAAAAATCATTTAGATTTTATCTTTTTTATTATCGCATTAATAATAAGACATAGTGAAATGATTATAATAGAAGACACAATAAGTATACCGCAGTTAAGGAAAAACTCTTGCGGTAATGCTAAAATTATCTCATCCTGTTGCGAATCGAACATCCAGTTATCTTTGCCGTAGAAAAATATATTATGAAAAACTACAAATGCTTTATCGAAATCAATAGCAGCAACAAGCCCTATTATAACGAATAAAAGCAAAGTTGAAAGTCCGCTTGTAAATGATGGGTTTAAGGAAAAAGGTTTTGAAAATTCAATAAAATTTTTACGCTTTAAAACAATTAACAAAATTATTACCGCAAGCGATATAAAAAGCACCGCAAAATTGAGAGTAAACAAACCTTTACAATCCACAAAATGATTTTTTCCTTCTTGGGAATAGATAAAATCACCTGTAGAAAATTCTTTATTCGGTAGTGTTAAATAATCTAACACTTGGTTATAAGCTTCTTTGATTTGTGCTTCAGTTTTGCCGGTTAATTCAACTAAATTATATTTTTCAATATGTGCATAGTAAAATGGACGAACACAAATAGGTAAAGCAATTGAAAATGTTATTGTAAACAAAACAGTACAAATACAAAGTATTATTGTTGAAATTTTATTTTTCATATAATTAATCTCCAAAATATTAACTATATATAATATATCATAAATTTTACAGTAAATCAATTCTACAATAAAAAAATAAAAGCACCGCTTTTGCGATGCTTTTATGGCGGAGTAGGAGAGACTTATCCCCCTCTTGCGGTTCCCAAAATTTGTAATTCGCTTGGGGCGCGAACAAATTTTGACCGCTGCGCCATTTCACACTCACTGCATCCGCCACAGGCGGCGTTCGTGTTCAAAGCCCGCGCCTTCGTCGCTCGAGTTCGAGTAATTTGTATAAAAATAAAAGCACCGCTTTTGCGATGCTTTTATGGCGGAGTAGGAGAGACTCGAACTCTCGCGCCGGGGTTTAGCCGGCCTACGCCCTTAGCAGGGGCGCCTCGTCACCAACTTGAGTACTACTCCGAATAGTTACGTTTGTATTTTAATATTAAGTTTTTATAGATTAGAGTAATGACTCGGCTGCGTGCCCTCTTGCGGTGCCCAAAATTTGTATTTCGCTTGGGGCGCGAACAAATTTTGACCGCTGCGCCATTTTTCACTCTCTATATCCGCCACAGGCGGCGTTCGTGAAAAAAACCCGTCACCAACTTGAGTACTACTCCGAATGGTTACGTCTGTATTTAAAAATAATAAAATGGCGGAGAGGATGGGATTCGAACCCATGTGGCTTGCGCCAAACGGTTTTCAAGACCGCCTCGTTATGACCGCTTCGATACCTCTCCGTGCGACTTTGCTATTTTAACACATCACTAAACAAATGTCAACAACAAAATTAATATTTTTAATCCATTTTAAAATAATTATATGGGGCACGTTGCAAAAACTCTTGTTCTAACCTTTTTCTGTTTTGCTCACGTTTTTCACGCATCTTACGACGACGGTACAACACTATCTGCTTACGGATAACAATTACACAAAAAACAAATATTAAAAATCCAACAATACCTAAAAATATAAATACATATAAATCAATAGTATGCCAAAAGACAATTAAAGAATTAGGGTCTACCGTATTTAAAGCTATAACTTCACACTCACCCACTACCCTATTTTCAAACGTTAATTTTGCTACACCAAAGTTATCGCCTTTATTAACGGGTGAATCCACAATATTACCGTCCATTAAATTTTGCGGTGTAAAATCAATTTTAATTTTATTTAAATCTGTACCTTTGGGTATGGTCGCGAAAATATCGTTTTTAAATACTAAATCCACTGTTTTATTACGGGTTTCAAAAACAGGTAAAGTATCAAGAACAGTATCTTTTTTTGCAATTTTCACACATTCATAATTACTAAATGCATATTTAAAAAGCTCTGTCGCTTCTAAAAATTCAGTCCTGACAAGACCATATCTATCCCACACTTCAGGCACACTTAGTAAAATTACAATATATCTTTCTCCATCTTTTTCGGCACTACCTGCAAAGCATTTCCCAGCATCATCAGTATAACCTGTTTTTAAGCCTGTAGCGTACTTATAATAATATCTGGAAACATCATCTCTTATCAAATAATTAGTTGAACGTATAGGGCGTTCAACCTGAAGATTTGTTTGCGGCATTGTAAATTCGGTACATTTTGCAATTTTGCAAAGTCTTGGAACACTTACAAATTCATCAGCTAAAACAGCCAAATCTTCTGCAGTAGTATAATGATTTTCATCATGTAAACCGTGCGGATTTATAAAATGGCTATTTTTCATTCCAATAGAAATTGCTAACTCATTCATATAGCTTACAAAATCTTTACCTTTATTTGAAAAATGTTCCGCCAAAGCGTAAGCAGCATCATTACCTGAAGGCAAAAGCATTAAATAAAGCATTTGCTCTACTGTAATAATTTCACCTGTAAGTATTCCTGCTTTTGAAGAACTCGTACCGTAAAGCGATTTTATAGCATTTTCGCTTACTGTAATTTTCTCACTATAATCATCGCAAAGCCTTGTTACCGCTAAAGCAGTCATCATTTTTGTTAGTGATGCAGGATACATTCTTTTATCATGGTTTTTTGACTCTACAATCTCATTATTATCGGGATTATAAAGTACATAAGCATTTGCGGTAATTGTTGGTTTTTCACTTTCAGCAGTAACAGTTAAAACCGAAAAAGAAAACAAAATAACGCAAATTAATACAATAATTTTTTTAAACATCTTATCTCCAAAGGTTCATTTTAGCTTTTTAGGGCAAATATCGTTTAAAATACATTGAGTACACTTAGGTGAACGTGCAGAACAAATATCTCGACCGAATAAAACAGTTCTATGACAAAAATCGTTGGATTTTTCGGGTGGTAAAAGGCTGCGCATTTCATTTTCAACCTTTAAAGGATTATCGGTATCAACAAAATCTAGGCGGTTACATATACGAATAAAATGAGTATCAGTAACAACTGCAGGCTTTTTATAAATATCACCGCAAACTAGGTTAGCGGTTTTTCTTCCAACACCCGAAAGTGTTGTAAGCTCTTCGATTGTATCGGGTACGATACCATTAAAATCACTTTCAATTTTTTTGGCAATCTCAATCAAATCACGCGCCTTTGTTTTATAAAGCCCACATGTTTTAATAAGCTCTTCCACCCTACTTATATCAGCCTTTGCCATAGTCTTGGAATTTGGAAATTCGGCAAACAATTTAGGTGTTACCAAATTAACACGTTTATCGGTGCATTGCGCCGATAAACGCGTAGCTATAAGTAACTGAAATGCATCAAAATATTCAAGTGAACAAATAGCGGTTGGATATAATTTTTCAAGCCGATTTACAGCTTCTAATACTCTTTCCTTTTTACGCATTAGCAGAAACCAACTTTAAATCGCCGTTTTTAATCCAACCAAGCTTACGCATTGCTTCTGCAATACCCAAAGCAATAACACCAGGTAATACAAAGTGCATAAGTACAATTTCTAAAAGTGCTACAACGGGAGTCATACCGCCGGTTGTCATAGTCTGATAAGCCATAAACTGACCTACAAGACCCGCCGAACCCATACCTGAGCCAATTGGATTACTTGTCATTTTAAGCACCGCCGAAGCAATCGGTCCTAAAATAGCACTTGTAATAACAGGTGGTAACCATAAAATTGGCTTTTTAACAAGGTTCGGTACCTGTAACATTGAAGTGCCAAGTCCTTGAGCCACTAAACCGCCAAATTTATTTTCACGGTAGCTAATAACAGCAAAGCCTACCATATTACAGCAGCATCCTACAGTTGCAGCACCCGCAGCAAGACCTGTTATGCCCATAGATACGCCTATAGCCGCCGAAGAAATAGGTAAAGTTAAAATTATACCCATAAGTACCGAAACTATAATACCGCCAATTACTGGGTACTTTTCAACATTAATATTAACAAGCTCACCTAAGAATATCATAAGCTTTGAAATATATGGACCTACAAAATAACCCGCAGCCGCACCTGTTAAAATGCAGCAAATTGGAGTAACAATAATATCAACCTTAGTTTTACCCGATACTAAATAACCAACTTCAATTGCTATGTAAGCGGCAATAAAAGCACCCAAAGGCTCACCTGGTTTACCAATAGCAAATGCTTCATTTGCTATATTCGGAAAAGCGCCAATCATACCACAAACTGCAGCTGCAACCGTTGTAAGAGGTGTAGATTTTAATTTACAAGCAACTCCAACACCAATACCTGCACCTGTTAAGGTTTTCGCAACATTACCCATAGCGTTAAGGTAGCTGCCAATATCATTATTTCCAACAAGCGAAGCTATTTGGCAAATTATTGTACCTATAATCAAGGTAGAAAACAAGCCATAAGCCATACCTGAAAGTCCATCGATAAATAATCGGTTTAAATACTTTTTCATCACAATCAGATCCATTCAAAATAATCACAAACAATATTACTATTATATATAATATTACAATATTTTACAAGGCTTTTTTAAAAATTTAGCTGTCTCACTTTTTTGTGAAACAGCTATTAACTTATTTACAGTATTCAGATTTGTTTTTTACAAGAACTGTTTGTGAGCCTATAACAGCAATATCGTCCCAAGGTATTATAATATCTTGGCTTTTTCCAAAAAGCCCAAATGAGCGTGTTTTACCGTATATTACAAGCGATTCCATTTTGCCGCTTACGGTATCAAACTCTATATCACCTATATAACCTAAAACCTCGCCGGTATGAACACAAACAACCTGTTTATTGCGAAGTTCTTCAAGTCTTGAACACATATATTACACTCCAAATGATTTTTAGTAATATATATGCAAAAAATAGTTTATTTAGTCGTTAAAAATAGAGTCATCGCCGTCATCATCATCTTCTTCGTGATTTTCTTCCGAAACAACAGGCTTTAATTCTTCAATCTCAAGACCTAAGCTTTGACGTTTTTCAATATCCTCGTTTGGATGCTCTTTATAATAAGGGTCAATTATGTATTTTTTTATGCAAGGAAATGTGCAAAACTGTATTAAAAGACCGTTAAATGCTGGGTAAACAAGAATTAACAATAAGAGTTCAAATAATAATGCATAAATCCAAGACTTACCTGTAACAAAGAGCAAACCAATGGCAGCAGCTGCAATTAATATATTAATTATAGCAACTAAAAATGAATATTTGAAGTTTAAAAATACAAGTTTAAAGCTAATGGTATAAGCCTGCTTTAAGGTATAGCTAAATGTAATGATAAGGGTCCAAAGGTAAAAATTCATCATAGTAAAGGTGAAAAGTAATGCTAATGCAACACCTGTTGCTACAATACCTGCTGTACCTGTAACACTATTAAAAAACCAAAGGTCAAAAATCAAAAGAGCATAAACAAAAGTGTTAATAATACCTGCAATAATTGACTGTTTTAAATTTTTCTTTATAGTTTCAAAAAAATCGCTAAGACCGAAAGAATGTTTATCTCTTGCAGTATTTCTAACAACATTAGTAAGACCAACATTTGCCATACCATTTGTTAGAAGCGGAATTGAAATTAAAGAATATACAATATTTACAACAATAAACTTCCAAAAGTTACGGAAAAAAGTTTCAAAAAATACTACAAAGCCTTTCTTTTTAGGTCCGTCCTTGGGGATACCGGGACCTTCCTTTGTGTAATCAAATAAACCGAAAATGCCTGCCATTTTATCTCTCCTGATTCTTTTTATAAATTAATTTTTCACCAACAAGTATTGATTTATATCCTAAAATATAAGCACCCTCAGCAATTAGCGGCAAAACTAAAAGCAAGGCAAAAATAATAAGTAATTCACAGAACCCAAATTCACTAAAATATCCACCATCACTGCCAGAAAGTATATATAGTGCACGATGTAAATGCGGATTCAGTAATGAATAAAGACCAATAGAAAACTGTTTAGCAAATGTGGTTTTACCAATTACTAAAACTATAAATAATACATATGCAGGCAATTGAGATAAAAAGCCGATTTTAAGACCTTTAAGCTTGTCTTCTGCCTTTTCACCAATTCTAACCATATTATTATCCTTATAGCCCAAGTTCCAAAGATTATTATATACAAAGACTCCCATCATAAAGAAAAGGAAAATTTGCGCAGCAATATCCCAACCAACTGAGGTTATTTTCATAGGAATTTCGGTTAATTTATAACCTTTATCTATGTACTCTTGCTTTTGAAGGTCGTCGCCTTCGATATATTTGTGAGTATAAAGAATAGTTTTTGTATTCTCACCGTCGACCTCAATTTCGCCCTGCATTGAATAACCAATTTGCTTTCCAAAAAAATTAGTACCAATCATATTAAAGGTAACTACCAAGAAAAAGCACATTAAACTTGCTGCAATGCATAAACCATATAGTTTAAAACTTTTTTTCAAAATTTCCATAACTTAACACCTTAAAAATTATTAATGATACAATTATACTATACATAATAAAAAATTACAAGCAAAATTAATCTTACTTGTAATTTTTTACATTTTATTAAAAAATAATTATACCTGCGGTAATTAGCACAACTAAACCACCTACTGCACCCAAAGCAATTCTTATTAGATTTTGCCTTTTTTTAATCTTACGAAGCGGTTTTCTGTTAGCGGTACCATCAAAATTAAAAGAAAAAGTACTTGCCGCTTTTCTTAATTGCTTTGCCGATAAATTTCCATACTGCGGTGTAACATAAAAAACTATTTTTTCAAAATATCTGCTACCCGTATTATTAACTTCAATAATGGTTTTATTTACGCCTTTTACCATAATTTACCCCCTAAGGTCTTTTAAAGTATTGTTGGTAAATTATGTTTAATTTATTCAGGTTTACATAAAAAAGTGGATAACTTGGTGGAAAAGTGGGATAAATGCCTTTATATAGCCAAAAAGTTATTAACATTTTCCATTTTTCGACATATTATGTAAATCAATCAGTGCTGTAGTGCCTTCCGTTCAGAAATGCTATACTGCGCTCAACTGAATCGCGACTTGTTCCCCAATCGGGATTTTCTTTATTAGCGCGATAGTCGTACATTGAGCAGTATTTTTGTAAATCAGCATGTAGAGCTTTTGTGTATTCACCTGTAATTCTTGTAAGATTTTTTTCAAATTCGCTTAAATATTTTTTAAGATTTTTCTTTTCGGGTGAGTTCATAAGTGCTTCATAGTGCTTTAAACAAATAACAGGCTGGGA
This sequence comes from Acutalibacteraceae bacterium, assembly GCA_045602785.1. Taxonomy (GTDB): domain Bacteria; phylum Bacillota; class Clostridia; order Oscillospirales; family Acutalibacteraceae; genus UBA737. Next base: position 4,315 of record JAZSCF010000002.1, on the reverse strand, counting down.
ATCAAACATTGCTCTGAATTCTTTATCATTTTCGTAGGATAAAAATAAAGTTTTAATCATATTCTCAAAGCCCCAATCCACCTTAGAACAAACAAAGCAGGATTCACTAAGTTTTTTAACTTTATCCCCCTTTTTGTTAGCAGAATTGAAAAGCTTTTTATCAAAAATCTTTTTAGAAATTTCATCAATATGTGACTCTAATACTAAAGCAAGCTGCAGTCTTCCCCTATTGGCTAGCATCATATCAAAATGCCTTTCACAAAAGCCTAAACGGTTAGTTTCTATTCTAACATCCGGCTCCATCATGGCAGCACCCATAATATAATCAACAATTCTTTTTTCAACAGTTTCGCGCATACGGCAAATCGGACAACCGTCATTTACTTCAAAAACTTCACTAATCGGTATAGTACAAATATCCTGTCGCATAATATATTTTCCTTTCAGTTGTTATTGATATTATAACAAAAAAGTTTTATAATGTAAATACGGAGTGATAATTTTGAAAAATTTTGAATTTAAAAATAATAATGTTTACATATACGGCTTACCCGATTTTGATTTACCACATACCCTTGACTGCGGTCAGGCTTTTCGCTGGAGCTGTAATGATAAAAATGTATGGTCGGGTGTAGCATACGGCAAATATTTAGAGCTTGAAAAATTAGATGACGGCAGTATAGTTTTGTATAACACTACAAAGCAAGATTTTTATGATATTTGGTTTACATACTTCGATTTAGAACGTGATTATGAAAGTATTATTGTGAAACTAAGTGAAAACGAAATACTTAAAAAAGCTTGTGAGTATTCGCACGGAATACGTATTTTAAACCAAGAACCTTTTGAAACGCTGTGCTCGTTTATAATTTCGCAAAATAATAATATTAAGCGTATTAAAGGCATTATTGAAAGGCTTTGCGAAAACTTTGGTGAATATAAAAACGGTTATTACACCTTCCCGTCGCCCGAAAAAATGGCTAGCCTAACACTTGAAGATTTAGCCGTTTTACGCAGTGGCTTTAGAGCAAAATATTTGCTTGATGCCGCAAAGAAGGTTGTAAGCGGCGAAGTTGATTTATATAACCTTAAAAATTTACCACTTGATGAAGCAAGAGTAGAGCTTATGAAAATTGTTGGTGTAGGCCCCAAGGTTGCCGACTGTTGTCTTTTGTTTTCCCACCATCACACTTCCGCTTTCCCAAAAGATGTTTGGATAAAGCGCGCTATGAGTGTTTTATTTGGAGACGAGTTACCTGAAAACGTGCAAGAATATGCAGGCATTGCCCAACAGTATATTTTCTTTTATGCGAGAGATACCAAGCTTTTAGATGAATAGGCTTGACAAAACATTAAAATTACATATAATTAACATATAACACAGAGTAGATAACAAAGCGTTAAGTGTCTTGCGGACGGGGAGTTGCCGTAAGAACGAAGGATTTTTCCCGCGGTTTTGTTATCGCATCCCGCTGTCTATTAATATGTAGATTAAAAAATCTCCTATTATCGACAATACGGGTAATAGGAGGTTTTATTTTATGAAAAAAAATCAATTGTTCAAAATCATTCTTACTGCAATTTTAGTGGCACTTAATATTATTTTAGAGCGTTTTATGCCGTCATATTCAGTATGGAATAACAACATAAGCTTTGGATTTATTACAGTTGCCTTTGCAGCTTGTTACTTAGGTATTCCTTATGCTGTTGCAGTTGGTGGTCTTGGTGACCTTATAGGTGCTGTTATTAAGCCTTTTGGTCCCTATTTTGTAGGTTACACAATTACGAATATGCTTGTAGGTCTTTGCCTTGGTATTTTTCTTTACAAAAAAGCCACTGTACTACGAATTACTATTGCAACTGTAATAAACAAGATTGTATGCTCATTGGCACTTAACACAATTTTTATTGCCGTACTTTATCGAGGTGGAATTGTGGCTTTCTGGACTGTTTTTATAACACGAATACCATTTGTTGCGCTTATGACCGCAGTTGAAATAATTGTAATTAGTCTTTTATTCACTAAAAAAAGCAAAATAAACCAGCTAATTCTTAAAAATTTACCGCAATAATTTTTCCGTCGGCTTTGCCGATACCTTACTTATTCACTATTACTTCTTACTTATTACCTAAAAAAAGTCCCGACAAAATGTCGGGACTTTTTTATTAGTACATTCCGCCTGCGCCTGCGGCAGCAGCGGCTTGTGCTGCAGCGGCAGCATCTTCAGGATTATCAGCCACAAGGCTTTCGGTTGTAAGCACCATTGATGCAACACTTGATGCATTTTCAAGTGCCGAGCGTGTAACCTTAGTCGGGTCAACGATGCCTGCTTCAAGCATATCTGTATATACTTCATTATAAGCATCAAATCCGTAATTTACCTTACCAGAATTAATGATTTTTTCAATTATAACAGAGCCTTCAAGACCTGAGTTATAAGCAATTTGGCGAATAGGTGCTTCTAATGCCTTTAATACAATTTGAACACCTGTCTTGATATCGCCATCAACTGAATCAGCCAAAGCGCTGATTGCAGGAATAGCATTAATAAGCGCTACACCACCACCTGCTACAATGCCTTCTTCAACGGCAGCCTTTGTAGCCGAAAGAGCATCTTCAATGCGAAGCTTTTTGTCCTTCATTTCAATTTCGGTGGCGGCGCCAACCTTAATTACTGCAACACCGCCTGCAAGTTTAGCAAGTCTTTCTTGAAGCTTTTCGCGATCAAAATCAGAAGTGGTTACACTAAGCTCGTTTTTAATTTGATTAATACGATCTTTAATAGCGTTAGTATCACCAGCACCGTCAACAATAATGGTGTTTTCCTTAGAAACCTTAATTTGTCTTGCGCTACCCAACTGGAATAACTGAGTTTCTTTTAAGTCTAAGCCTAATTCTTCAGAAATAACTTCACCGCCTGTTAAAATAGCGATGTCGCGAAGGATTTCTTTACGTCTGTCGCCAAATCCCGGTGCCTTAACAGCAACACAGGTAAAGGTGCCGCGAAGTTTATTAACAATAAGGGTTGAAAGAGCTTCACCTTCAATATCTTCAGCAATAATTAAAAGCTTTTTGCCTGCGTTTACAATTTGTTCCAAAATCGGTAAAACTTCTTGAATGTTGCTGATTTTCTTATCAGTAATAAGAATTAAAGCATCATCTAAAACCGATTCCATTTTATCGGTATCAGTAACCATGTATGGTGTGATATAACCACGGTCAAACTGCATACCTTCAACAACTTCTGAATAAGTTTCAGCAGTTTTGGATTCTTCAACAGTAATAACACCGTCTGCAGTAACCTTGCTCATAGCATCAGCAATAAGATTGCCGATAACTTCATCACCCGAAGAAACAGTAGCAACGCGTGCTATATCTTCACTGCCCGAAACCTTTTTAGAGTTGCCGATTATAGTTTCGGTAGCGGTATCAACAGCTAATTTAATACCCTTTTTAATAATCATAGGATTAGCGCCCGCGGCAACATTTTTCATACCATCATTAATAAGCGCTTGTGCTAAAACGGTAGCGGTTGTTGTACCGTCACCTGCGGCATCATTAGTTTTAACTGATACTTCCTTAACAAGCTGTGCACCCATATTTTCAAATGGGTCCTTAAGCTCAATTTCTTTCGCAATTGTAACACCGTCGTTTGTAATAAGCGGTGCGCCGAATTTCTTATCAAGAACAACGTTTCTGCCTTTAGGTCCTAATGTAACCTTAACAGCATTAGCAAGCTTATCAACACCTGTTTGAAGTGCTTTTCTTGCTTCTTCTCCAAAAATAATATCCTTAGCCATAAAAATATTCCTCCTACTCTACAATAGCCAAAATATCACTAAGATGAAGAATTGTATAATCTACACCATCTAATTTAATTTCAGTTCCTGCATATTTAGCGGCTATTACTTTATCGCCAACTTTAAGCTTCATTTCAACCTCGTTGCCGTTTAAAAAGCCATAGTCACTTACTGCAACGATTTCGGCAATTTGAGATTTTTCTTTTGCAGCAGAAGCTAAAACTATACCACTTTTTGTGGTTTCTTCTGCTTCGCAAGCCTTAATAACAATATTATCGGGCATTGGTTTTATTGTCATTTAAAACAACTCCTTATGAAAAATTTTAACTATGTACAATATTTTAATACAACCAAATTAAAAGTCAAGCGTTTTTGCGAAATTTTACATAATTTTAACAAAATATATATTTTATTTATATAAATATACATATTATTTTTCGTTGACAAATTTCGCATAATATGATAAACTAAACTTGTTCTTTGTGACTGACGGAAAAGTGGAGCACCACATGAA
>JAZSCF010000001.1:0-26358 GCA_045602785.1 Acutalibacteraceae bacterium | reverse complement strand
AGTTCACCGAACTGTTTTGCCTTACGCTTCGCGCCCTCTCAGTGTTCGAATCCCCTTAAATACATATAAACTAAGAAACCGACCAAAAGGTCGGTTTCTTAATTTGGTGATCCATCGGGGATTCGAACCCCGGACACCTTGATTAAAAGTCAAGTGCTCTACCGTCTGAGCTAATGAATCATTTTTGACAGCCTTAATATTATATCAACTACTAATGCGATTGTCAATAAAAATTTTTAATTTTTATAAAATTTTACAAAAATAAGCAATATTACCGCTATTTGCAGCAAAAAAATTACGGGTAAACCCAGCATAAACTTAGTATGCTTTGTTTTATGGCGTATTATTCGCATTGTAATATACATCGCCAAAGCCCCGCCTATAGCCGACAGTAAAAGCAAGTTTTTTTCACTTATTCTTTGTAAATCTTTTTTTGCGGCAAATTTATCGTATACACATACAATTACACTAACAACACTTATTGCCGCCAAATAGTATAAAAAATATTCCATTTTTAACTCTCTTTTTTGTTTTTTATTATTTTATCACTATTAAACAACTTTTTCAATTTGTTTTTTAAGCTTGTTTATTATCCGTTTTTCAAGGCGCGATATATACGACTGCGAAATGCCTAAAGTGTCGGCAACCTCCTTTTGAGTATATTCATCATAGCCGTTCATACCAAAGCGCATTTCCATAATCTGCTTTTCGCGTACGGGAAGCCCCTTTACAAAGCGGTTTAAAAGTTGCTTTTCATCTTCTTGCTCTACACCCCTGCCAATTTCATCACCATCGCTACCCAAAACATCGGAAAGCAGTAACTCGTTTCCATCCCAGTCAACATTACGCGGCTCATCAATAGAAATTTCGTGCCGTTGGGAAGAGCTTTTGCGCAAAAACATTAAAATTTCATTTTCAATACAGCGTGAAGCGTAGGTTGCAAGCTTTATATTTCTATCAGGGCAAAAGGTATTTACCGCTTTTATAAGCCCTATTGTGCCTATAGAAATTAAATCTTCAATATTAGTATTTGTGCTTTCAAACTTGCGCGCAATGTACACCACAAGCCTTAAATTATGTACTATTAAAGAATCGCGAGAAGATTTATCGTTTTTATTTACAAGCTCTACTTCTTCTGTATATGTAAGCGGAGCAGGTAAAACTTCGGGTCCGTTAATATAAAATGTGGGCTTTATTATGCAAAGCTTTATAAGAATTTTATTAAAAATTTGTTTTATTGTCATATCAATCACCTTAAAATTTTTGGATTTATAATTGCGTTGTAGTCTTCCTTAAGCGGCACCTTAGATACCGCCAAAATGGGTTTTTTAAGCGTAATTTTCTTACTGCCACATTCCACCAAAGCCTTTTCGCAGCGAAAACCTTCTAAGCTACTGTACCCAGAAACAGTATTACAGGGTAAAAGTCTATAAAGGTGCGCATACTTACTGTTTTCCAAACAATCGGTATCACCAAAGAGTGATATTACCTTAGATTTATCGGCTATAATAATTTCACTATCTGAAAAAACATCTTCCAAAGAATTTCCAGTATCGGCAATGGCCGAAAGCGTAATCTCCCTGCCGTTTGCGGCGACTAAAACATCACAACGTGTGGCTAAAGGACTGCTTTTTTTAAAAATTTTAAAGCCAATAGTAAAACCCACGTACGCTACTGTAGAAAAAATTACCAACATTAGCGGTGAAATATTTAAATACACTACCGAATTGTTTATAACCATACCAAAGGGCTTAAATACCGCCCACAAAGCGAACATTATCCCACCGTAAGCACAGCTGACAACCAAAAACACCGCTACATTTTTTAAATACCTTTTTACACCCGAAAGCTTATAACACACAAGCGTCAACAAAAAAGCAACCGCACTTTTATATAAAAATTCTACTATAATTCTTTGTTGCGGTAAATATATGTAAATGCTTGAAATTCCGCCCAAAAGCGCTGCTAAAACTGTCCTAAAGGTTGTAGTTTTTTCATTTGTAATTTTAGCTGTAGCCAAAAGCAAAAAGTAATCAACCAAGGTGTTTAAAAATATCAGCACATCCATATAAACAATCAATTAAATCACCTAATATATTATACCGTAATGTATATGAAAATTTTGTCGCTTATAGGTGCTATAAATTAAAAAAGTGCACAAAAAAATACCGCTCGATTTGAGCGGTATTTTAAGCACAATTTTATTATTCACCAAACGGGAAATTGAATGCGCCACCGTTACCTTCGCTATCACTATCGGGTAATTGCGGTAATGGGCTGCTGTTATCAGGTTTTTCTTGTGTAATAAAGCTTGATTCACTAACATTAGCCTTTAGTGTTGCCTGTACGGATTTAGATTTGCCACTTGAATTCACAAAGGTAACCTTGACATTATCACCCGCTTTTGATTTTTCAATAATATCAAGCACAATTTCATCATTTGTAACTTCAATACCGTTTATATGGGTTATAATGTCGCCCTTAGTAACCTTTCCTAAAAGGTCGCTATCTTCTGCAACCGAATCAACATAAAGACCTTTATACTTATAGTCGCCGATTTCAGCCGAAACAGAATCAATTGCTCTATAAGTTATACCTAATTTTGCACGGCTTAAAACCTTGCCGTTTTTAATAAGCTCTTCGGCAATGCGCTTAAGTGTGGTTGTAGGAATAGCATAACCCACCGCATCAATATCACTTGATGCTAATTTTGAAGAGGTTATACCTATAACCTGACCGTACATATTAACAAGCACACCGCCCGAGCTTCCGGGGTTTATTGGGCAATCGGTTTCAATAAGGCGAGCAGAATAGCTTGAAGTGGTTTGTACTCTTCTTGAAGTTGCCGAAATAATACCCTTTGTAACGCTTGAAGCATTTGTAGCGCCACCGGGTCTACCAATAGCTACAACATTTTCACCAAAAATAAGTTGATTAGAGTTACCGAATGTTGCGGTTTTAAAGCTTGCATTTTCTACCTTTAAAACAGCAAGGTCAGATACCTTATCACCTGCAACATACTGCGCATCATACTCTTTGTTGTCGTAGGTATAAATTTTAAACTTTGGTGAAGCAATTTCGGAATAGATGTGGTCGTTAGTTATTATATATCCATCATTAGAATATATTACACCGCTGGCATTTGCCATTTTACCCGACGCATTGTAAACAACAATACCTACAACGCTTGCATTTACCTTTTCGTAAACCTGTGCAGCAGTCATCTCATCGGTATTTGTAGGCTTAGCCTCTAAACCGACCACTGCTTCACCCTTAGTAAACGATTTTGATACCGAAATTTTACCTAAATAGTAGCCACCTGCACACGCCGCAGTTAAGGCAATTACCAAAGCGAGTAACAGCGCAAAGAATTTGAGACCGCGACTCATAGGCTTTGTGGTTTCCATAGGCTCTACCTTTGTGTAGTTTATGGGGCTATACGGAATATAAGGCGCTTCTATTTGAGGTTCAGGTTCTACGGGATCTGGTTCCACTGTTTCAAACATTTCATCCGTAACCTGAGTTTCATTATCTATAGTTTCGCTATTCTCTAAAACAGGAGCTTCTTCCACAGTATTTTCTATTTGTTCCTGTGGTTGTTGCTCGTTTTCAGAATTTGCGTTTAAATCTTTAAATTCTTCCATATTAAATCTCCTTTGGTATAATAACTTTAAATGTGGTGAATTTATTTTCCTTACTCTTTACCAAAATTTCACCCTTATGGGCATTAACAATAGTTTTTACTATATAAAGTCCTAAGCCTGTACTGTTTTTAACATTAGAGCGTGCCTTATCGCCTTTATAAAAGCGTTCAAAAACATAAGGCAAATCACTCTCGGCAATACCTATGCCTGTATTGGTTATAGTAAACATTATACTATCTGCATTTTGTGAAAGCAAGAAAGAAATTTTGCCTGCTTCGTTTGTAAATTTTATAGCGTTATCTACAAGATTATAAACTACTTGATATATTAAATCCTTATCGGCTTTAATATTTACGCTTTTCATAGTGTCAAGCCCTTCAATAGTAAGGCGCTTTTCTTCAATATGCTGCTCTCGGCTTATCATTATAGTACACAAAAGCTCGTAAAAATCGAAATCGGATACATTTAAAACCGATTCACCCGATTCAAGTTTATTAACACTAAGCATACCGTTTACAAGACGCGACAAGCGTTTCACTTCATCCGATACAATTTTAAGGTAATATTCCCTGCTTTCAGGCTTTATAGTACCGTCAAGTATACCGTCAATAAAACCGCTTATTGTGGTCATTGGGGTTTTAAGCTCGTGCGAAACATTACCTACAAAGCTTCGGCGCATACTCTCAAGACGGGACAGCGAGTTTGTCATCATATTAAATGATGCCGCAAGCTCACCAATTTCATCATCGCTTGTAACAGGTACACGCTTTGAGAAATCACCCTTTGCCATAGCCTTTGCCGCTTCAGACATACTTTTAAGCGGTTTTGTAAGGCGGTAGGTCATAAAGTAAATGGCAATAACCATTAAAACAAGCGGAATGACCGCCCAAAGATAGTAAAGTCTTGAAATACGGCTTAAAATACCGCTAGTTTCTGATACGGGCGAGGTTGTAAAAACAAAATACTTAGCACTTTCATCCATTACCCTTGCAGAAACATACTGCGGAAACTTATACATATTAAGGGTTGTAATTCTTGAAAAGGTTTCATTTTTTCCTACACCAGACAGCACATTATTCGGTATTATATACGAAGAATGCATACATTTGGCGTTTTCTTGCCATTCGTTACAAGCGCATAAAACCACCGCGCCGTAAGAATCGGTAATAAAAATATCACTGTCAAGCACTTGCGACAAGGGAACCGCTATATCAAGAAAAACTTCGCCGTGCTCTTGATAGTTAAAATCGGTAAAGCTTTGGCTTATTTGCTCGCAACAGTGGGACTGCCGTTTATACTGAGAATCTGCAATATGCCTATTAAGCACCACCGATAAAATCATCATAAGCGCAACCAAGCTTATTCCGACAATACTAACGGTTAAAAGAAAGTATTTTTTAAAAAGCTTAAGCCTCATTATTTAACCTCAAATTTATAGCCTACACCCCAAACGGTTTTAAGCGACCATTCATCTGATATGTTTTCAAGCTTTTCACGCAGACGCTTTACGTGAACATCCACTGTTCGCGAGTCGCCATAGTAATCAAAGCCCCAAACCTCATCAAGAAGCTGGTCACGGGTATAAACCCTGTTGGGATTACTTGCTAAATGATAAATAAGCTCTAATTCCTTGGGTGGAGTATCAATTTGCTTGCCCGAAACCTCTAATTCATAATTAGTAAGGTTTATACGCAAATTATCGTACTTAACTTCTTCAATCTGCTTTTTTTGCTTGTCGTTACTGCGTCGCAAAACCGCCTTAACGCGTGCTACAACCTCTTTAGTATCAAAGGGCTTTGTAACATAATCATCAGCACCTAACTCCAAGCCTAAAATCTTATCAAAAACCTCGCCCTTTGCAGTAATCATAATAATAGGCGTTTCTAAGGTTTTTCTTATTTCCCTGCAAACCTGCCAACCGTCAAGCGAAGGTAACATTATATCAAGCAAAATTAAATCAGGGGTTTCTTTTAATGCTATCTTTACCGCTTCGGCACCATCATTAGCAATAAGCGTATCATAGCCTTCTTTTTGAAGGTAAAGTCTTAAAAGCTCACAAATATTTACATCATCATCTACTATTAAAATTTTATTTTTCACATCATTCCCCTACCTTTGCTATTTATTTTATCACACATTTTAAATAATTGTATTAAAAAAATATGAATATTTATTAAAAATTTATGTTTCTTAAAAGAAAAAGGCTGCCTTTTTTAAAAGGCAGCACATCAACTCAAAATTATTCTTCAGCCGATTCTTCTTCCTTCATCTTTGCGAAGCATTCACTGCAATAAACCGGGCGGTCATCACGGGGAATAAATGGAACCTTTGCCACACCACCGCAAGCAGCACATACTGCCTCGTGCAATTCTCTGGGAGCTCTACCTGCATTTTTACGCTTGTCGCGGCAGGGCTTGCAACGTTGCGGTTCATTTACAAAGCCTTTGGATTCATAAAATTCCTGCTCTCTTGCAGTGAAAACAAACTCCTCTCCGCAGTCTTTGCAAACTAGTGTCTTGTCTTCAAACATTTTTGTTACCTCTCTTAGGTTTTTATTATTGCCCCGGACGGTATCGCACCGCCTTCTTCTTTTAGAATGTTTTGCTTTTAAACTACATGGGCGTATTTATGCGGCGTTAAATAGCCGCTATTTTCTTGCGTATTCTTGCTAGTGCATTATCAACCGATTTTTCGGTTATTTGCATTTGTTTTGAAATTTCACTATAACTTTTTCCTTCCAAAAACAACTGCAGCACAGCATATTCCATATTAGAAAGCTCAAGCTTTATGTTTTCTTTAAGATTTTTAAGGTCTTCCTTTTCAATTAAAATACTTTCAGGGCTTTGAGCATATAAAACTTCGGCTTCATCAATAGGTATAAGAAGCTCTTCAGGAATAGCTTTTTGGGCATTGTTTTTGCGAAGCCTTGCAATCATTGAACGCTTTATGCATACATTTGCAAGCGATTGAAAACTGGATTTTTGCGGGTCAAAGCTTTTGACCGCGCTATAAAGGGCAATTGTAGCCTCTTGTACCGCATCTTCAATTTCATTTTGGGGGCAATATTTTTTAGCAGTAGTAATAATTTTTGGTAAATAACGGTCAATAATTATTTGCAAATTTTCATATTCGCCTTTGTTTATTAGCAAAATGACCTCATTATCTGTCAATTTTTTGTTATTTTCGACAAAATTTATACCCATCTACGCTCCAAAATAGTACTTATATCCAATATCATTAAATATGATAACCCATAATATATGCATTGTCAAGGAAAATTTTTAAGTCTTTTTTGTTGCAAAATAACCAAATTGTGTGTATAATTTAACCTAAGAAACATTCTTTCAAGGTGAATATATGATGAAAAAGCTTTCAAAGACCGCATTATGCGTTTTTTTTAGTATACTTTTGATGTTTTTAACTATTACCGATATTGGTTTTTCGACCCAAGCCGCAAGTTATACTGTTGCAAAATCCTACTCCTTTTCCAATAAGGCATCCTTTCCTGCAGGTTATAAGCTTAAGGTGTATGTGACCGCTCGCATAAAAGCAAAAGTAACAGCTACTTTAGACGGCGAAAAAATAACACTTACCTCCCAGAAGACAAAGGGAAGCGGTTTTACAAAATTTAGCGGTAGCTTTACTCTACCCGAAAAGCACATTAAGGATAAAAACTTAGGTCCTATTAAATTCAAAGCAACCTATAAAGGATATAAAAAGACCTTTAAATCGCGTGATATTATTTGCAAAAAGCCAACCTTTATTAAAACTTCTAATAAAAAAGTTACCCCAAAATCCAAGGGTTATATAAATGTTGGTTCAGGAATTATCACCGAGGTTGTTGCTTCCCAGGCTGAAACCTTTAGCGGAAGCGGTTCTAAGGATACATCAAAGCCTTATTACAGCTATTTACCTAAGGGTACAGTTGACTATGGCTCTTCAAATTATGTCACTTTAAAGCGTGACGGCAGAAAGTATAAGCTTATAACCCTTCGCTGTGGTCAAAAGGTATATAAAGATACCTACGATATACCTACATTAGAAAAAATAAAGGTTACAAAGCAGTACGCAGGAAAACTGCCCAAAAATAACGAATTGGAATTTATCTCTTTTGATAACGGCACTTCCCATACAATACTAAAACTTAACACTCTTTGGAAAGCCCCCTTTAAATTTAAGCTTGGAAAACAAGAATACGAAAGTGATTACTCAATCGATAAAATTACATTTAGCTACATTGATATTAAATTCTGCTATGCAGACAAGTTTGAAGGTAAGGTAAAAATCCCAAAAGATAATGCGCTATTCAAAAAGGCAAAAATTATTAAAAATAAGGATGACTACACCCTAAGACTTTACCTTAAGAAAACAGGCGCATTCTATGGCTGGACTTCTTATTATGATTCCGAAGACAACTTATGCTTTGAATTTTTAAACCCCGCAAAAATACAAAAATCCAAAAACAAATACGGTGCAAAACTAAAGGGTGTTAAAATTTTAATTGATGTAGGTCACGGCGGTGAAGACTCGGGTGCTGTAGGTTTTGGTAACAAAAAGAAAACCGAAGCCGAGCGCAACCTCACCCTTGCTAAAAAAATTAAAAAAGAGCTTAAATCTATTGGCGCTACCGTTTATATGACCCGTAAAAGCGATACAACATCTACTACTTACGACAAAATAGATATGCTTCGCGAGTTAAAGCCCGATTACTGTATTGCTATTCACCACGATGATAACTATTCTTCCCGCCCCAATGGTTTTGGCGCATATTATTACTATCCTTTTTCCAAAAAAGCTACGAAATATGTGCTAAACAGTACCAAAGATACGAAAATCTATAAAAAAGAAACTTTTAAATGGCATTACTACTATATGGGCAGAGTTTCGGTTTGTCCCGTAGTTCTTACCGAAAACGGCTTTATGTCTAACTATTACGATTTTAGTAATATCAAAAAAAGCGCAGTTAATACCGAAAAAGCAGTTGCTATTACAAAGGGCATTGTGAAGTATTTTAAATCAATACAATAACTGCTTGAATTTATTCTAATATTAGCGTATAATTAAATAAAAATTAGGAAAAGAGTTTTTTATGAATTTTACACCAATAGACAACAATGCCTTAGTGGAAGGGTTTTGCCTTATTAAAAGCTTAGACAAAAAGACCTCCTCGAAAGGCGATACTTATCTTGATATGACTTTAGGCGATAGTGACGGTGAAATTAACGCGAAATTATGGCGCTATTCACCCGAAGCTCACGGTGAATATGCGGCTAACCAAATAATAAAGGTTAGGGGGACTATATCGCAATATAATGGTGCCGACCAGCTTCGTATAGAGCGTATACGCGCAACCACACCCGAAGACAACCTTAACCCATCCGATTTCGTTAAAAGCTCGGGCTATTCGGCTGAAGATATGTTTGATGAGCTTTTAAACCTTTCCCTCAGCTTTTCAGATGAAAATCTAAAACTACTCGTTAGCGAAATTTTAAAGGATAACCGCTTAAAGCTTTTGTATTGGCCTGCAGCCTTTAAGCTTCATCACGCAGTACGCGGCGGTCTTTTAATGCACACCCTTTCAATAGTTCGCTTAGCAGAAGGTGTTTGCAAAATTTACCCATTTGTTGACCGCGACTTACTACTTTCGGGCGCAATTTTGCACGATATTGCAAAGCTTTCCGAGTTCGAGGTAGCAGATACAGGTATCGCTACAGGTTACTCGGTAGAAGGTAATCTTTTAGGACATCTTACAATGGGCGCTATGGTAATAAACCGCTATGCCCAAAAGCTTGGTACCGATAAAAATATTGCCATGCTTTTAGAGCATATGGTGCTTTCCCACCACGGCGAGCCTGAGTTTGGCGCCGCTGTAAGACCTTCATTTATAGAAGCCGAGCTTTTATCCGAGCTTGACTTAATGGATTCCCGCGTTTATGAAATGAAGGAAGCTATACAAGCCACCCCATCGGGCGATTTTTCGGCAAGGCTTTGGGCTATGGATAACCGCAAGCTTTATAACCATAATCGTACCGATATGGATAAAACACCAAAATTATTTTAATACTAACATTAAAAGGAGATAATAAAAATGAAAATTACAAAAGATATGCTTATAGGCGATGTACTTGATATTGATACCGGTTGTGCTGAATATTTCTTTGAAATTGGTATGCACTGCCTTGGTTGCCCTGCTTCACGCGGTGAAACTATTGAGCAGGCTTGTCAGGTTCACGGCACCGACTGTGACGCTTTGGTTGAAAAGCTTAACAAATATTTTGAGAATAAATAATGTCAGAGCTTAGTTTACGGCTTAAAACAATCGCTTCCCTTGTGCCTAGTGGTGCAAGGGTTTGTGATGTTGGTACCGACCATGCGCGTTTGCCAATTTATTTAAAGCAAAAAAATATAGCACGTAGCGTAATCGCTACCGACCTTAATGAAAAACCACTCGAATTTGCCAAAGAAAACATAACTGCAAGCGGTGTTTCGGGTATTTCTCTCAGACACTGCGACGGGCTCTCGGCGGTTAAACCGGGTGAAGCCGATACAGTTATTATTGCAGGTATCGGCGGCGAAGTTATATCGGGAATAATTAAAAATTGTGAGTGGATAAAATCAACAGGCATAACCCTAATTTTACAGCCCACCACTTCGCCCGAAAGTTTACGCAAAACCCTAATAAATAGTGGTTTTAATATAATAACCGAAACCCCTTTGCTTGAAAACGGCAAAATTTATTCTATAATGTTAGCTCGTTTTTGTGGCATAGTTCCCCCCTATCCCGAACATTTTTACTACATAGGAAAAGTGCCAAAAACCGAGCACGGCATTATCTATATTAAAAAGCAGTTAAAGCGTATTAGCGACTACGTAAACGCTTATGAAAATATAGAAACTAAGCAAAAAGAATATATGCTTTTTAAAAACATCTACTTAGAAATTGAAAAAACACTAACGGAGAAACCTTAATGGCATTTGATGGCGCATTTCTTCACAAAGTAATAGCTGAACTTAAAGAGGCAATAGACTGTCATATAGATAAAATCTACCAACCATCGCGCGATGAGTTGGTTTTTTCCTTGCGCAAAAAAGGTTTTTCTAAAAAGCTTTTAATTTCGGCAAAAGCAGGCGCCCAAAGGGTGCATTTTACCGAAAACAAATACGAAAATCCCGCTACACCGCCTATGTTTTGTATGCTTATGCGAAAATATTTATCGGCGGCAAGACTTGTAGATATTACACAACCTGATTTAGAGCGTGTGGCAATTTTCGTTTTTTCCACCTCTAATGAAATGGGTGACATTGTAGAAATTAAATTAGTGTGTGAGCTTATAGGTGGTAAAGCTAATATTATTTTAGTAAACGCCGATGGTAAGATTATTGATGCGCTAAGACACAGCAGTGTTGAAGCAGGTGGCAGGCTTATTTTACCCACCGCTACCTATGCCCTACCCGAAAAGGCAGAAAAATTAAATCCGTTGCTGCTTTGTGCTAACGAAATTGAAAAGGAAACTGAAAACCGCTCTCTTTTATCGGCTATAGAAGGATTCTCTCCCCTTATTTGCCGTGAAATTGAAGAAAGCGACAATAAAACAATCGCTCTAGAAAAGATTTTAGCTGATATTAAAATCAACAACACCCCTATTTTGCTTTATAATCCACAGGGTGAACCATTCGATTTCACTTATACTGAAGTTAAACAATATGGTAAAGATTACAAAAACACCGTTTTTGAAAGTTTTTCTGCGCTTTTGGACGGCTTTTATACCGAAAAAGAAACCGTAAGCCGTATAAATTCCGCTGCTCGAGATATTATTAAACTTATAACAAGCCTTAAAAACCGCGCCGAAAAGCGCTTGGCTATACGACTTAATGACCTTAAAAAGTGTGAAAACCGCGAAAATTTGCGAATTTATGGCGAACTTATTAAAGCAAATCTTTATAATATTGAAAAAGGTGCAACCGTAGCGCGTGTACCAAACTATTATAGTGAAAATATGGAAATAGTATCCATTCCGCTTGATGCTTCGCTTTCACCCCAAAATAACGCTAACAAATACTTTAAAGAATATAAAAAAACATATACTGCCGAGCAAACCTTAAAAGAACTTACAAAGAAGGACAGCGAAGAAATAGTTTATTTAGAGTCGGTGCTTGATAGTATTGAACGCTCAACATCGCTTTCGGATATTGCTCAAATACGCGAGGAATTAACCGACGCTAAATACATTAAGTCCCTTTCAACACGCAAAAAGCAAAACCAAAACCAAAATACTTATAAAGAATATGCATCCGTTGAGGGTTATAAAATACTTGTTGGTAAAAATAACCGCCAAAATGATTATTTAACAACAGTGCTCGCTTCAAAAACTGACCTGTGGTTCCATGTAAAAAATATACCAGGCAGTCATGTTATAGTATTTTCGGGCGGAAATACCGTAACAGATGAAACCATACTGCAAGCCGCTTTATTGGCAGCCGAAAACTCAAAAGCCGCAAAATCCGCTAATGTAGCGGTAGATTATACCCCCATAAAATATGTCAAAAAGCCAAACGGTGCAAAACCCGGTATGGTAATTTACACCACAAATAAAACGGTTTATGTAACCCCGAAGGGAGTAAATTAAAATGAAAATAGGTGTTTCTACCGCATCCCTTTACCCAAATTTAACCGAAGTTGCCCTTGAAACCATAGGCAAAGCAGGTGTTAAAACCTGCGAGATATTTTTTAATTGCGAGAGTGAACTTGAACCCGCGTTTGTAAAAACACTTCTTGATATTAAAAATCGGTATGATATGGATATCACGGCAATTCACCCCACAAACTCATTAGCAGAATCGTTTATGATTTTTTCAGAGTACGAAAGGCGATTTTGCGAATCGCTTAATAAATTTGCAAGATATTCGGAAGTTGCCGCAACCTTAGGCGCAAAATATATAAACCTACACGGTGGAAAGCCTAACGGACTTACAAGTGATTACGAGTACTGTGAACGATATATGGCTCTAAACCGCGAAACCCGAAAAAACGGTGTTACGGTATTACAAGAAAATGTTGTAAGATACCGTTCGGGTGATATTGATTTTTTACGAAGTATCCGTGATATTTTAAGGGAAGACGCACAGCTTTGCTTTGATATTAAGCAGGCTATACGCTGCGGCTATAATCCAACCGATTTAATTGATGAATTTTATGAAAATATACGCCATTTTCATATAAGCGACCACACCAAAGATTTAGATTGCCTTTTGCCTTTTAATGGTAATTTTGATTTTTGTAGCTTTTTTGAAAACCTTAAAAACAAAAATTTTAGTGGTGCTTGCGTTATTGAAGTTTATAAGAATGCTTATAAAAATCCACACGAAATTTTTGATTCTTATAAAAATTTAAAAAATATATTATAAAACATATTGATTTATTATGTCTTTTAATATATAATACAAATTGGGTTGTTATTAACTAGTATTACTTAAGAAAAGAGGGCTATTGTGAACGAATTTTCTATTTACCATATTTTTCGTTTAGTTATAAAAAACTTTTTAATCATTTTCCTTTGCGCAGTTCTTTTAGGTGTAGCAACATTTTGCTACTGCGAATTCAAACTTGAAGAACGCTATTCCGCTTCAGGCTCAATTATTGTTACCAACGGCGGTATGCTAGAAGCTTCTCCTAACGATTCCCAATATGTAGGCGGAGATAAAATTAACAACTCTGACATCACCGCTTCAATAAATATGTTAAACACCGTTAAGGATTTACTTTTGTCTAAAGACAGTATTTATAAAAACCTTTCGGAAAAACTAGACGGCAAATATTCCGCAAACCAACTTAAAAAATTAGTTTCCATTACAACTCGTGATGATTATTCGCTTTTTATTGATGTAAAATTCGAATTGAATGACAGAAAAGAAGTTGTTAAAATTACAAATATGTTCTTAGAATTAACCCCCGATGGCATAAAAGAGGTTCTTCCTTATTCGAGAACCAGTATAATAACACTAAGCACAGGCGCTAAAAAAACCTACCCTCGCACCCTCGTTTCAACCGCCATTGCAATGATAATGGGCGCACTTTTGGCCTTTGTAGTAGTTTATGTTATTTCCTTGTTCAACACAACAATTAAGTCTGAAGAAGATTTCAAGGAAAGATATAACATTCATGTTCTAGGTGATATACCCGACTTCGCTACAGCCAAATCAGGCAAGTACACAAAATCCTACTATAAGGGAGGAAACTATTATGGCAATTAACAAACTAAATAATTCTTCAAGCGAAAAGGTTATAACTGCCGAATCTAATAGAACTCCTTTTGTAGTCGTAGAATCGTATAAAAACCTTCGTACAAATTTAATTTCAATCCTAGCAAAGACTGACGGCAAAATTTTAGCAGTAACTAGTCCAAATGCCGCTGAAGGTAAGTCAACTACTGCCTTAAATATTGCAATAACCCTTTCGCAGTTAAATAAAAAGGTTGTTATACTAGACACCGATTCTCGCAAGCCGTCCATCCACAAAAAGATTAAAATCACTAACGAAAAAGGCTGTATGGACTACCTTTTAGGTGCCCACACTTTAGACCAAATAGCAATAAATTATAACCCATATCTAGATATAATCACTTCAGGCTCTAAGGTTAAAAACCCTGCCGAGTTATTTAGTGATGTTAAATTTATGGAGCTTTTAGAAGAATTAGAAGAGCATTACGATTATATTATACTCGATACCCCGCCTATCAACCTTGTATCCGATGCTTTAATAATTGCTCAAAAATGCGATGCAGTTGTAATGGTGCTTCGCGCTAATACAACCAAGTATGAAGCTTTTGAGGCCGCTTACGATAGCCTTAAGGTTTTGGATATTGAACTTGACGGCGTTATCATTAACGGTTCAGGCGGCAAACCCGCTTATTATAAAAACAACTATAAATCTCATAGACCTTATCAGGAAGGTAAATAATAAAACTAACGGGAGAATACGCTCTCCCGTTTTTAAATATCTATAATTTGGAGGCGGCAAAATGTATCTTGATGTTCATTCCCATATTTTATGTGATATTGATGACGGCGCAGAAGATTTATCTGTATCTTTGGCGCTTTTAAGCGATGTTTACAATCAAGGTATTACAGATATTGTAGCTACACCCCACTTTATACCCACAGCCGATAATTTAGATGAATTTTTAGAAAAGCGCCAAAATAGTTTTCGCAAATTAAAAACCGCTTTAAAAGACACGCCACACCCTAGTATTTACTTGGGATGCGAGCTATACTATTACAGTGGTTTAAGCTATGCTTCTTCTTTAGAAGATTTCACTATAGAAAACTCTAAATATATTCTTTTAGAGCCTGATCACGAGCTTTTGAACGATAAATTTTTATCCGAGCTTTTACGCTTTAGAAAATTAGGATTTGAGCCTATACTCGCTCACATTGAACGTTATAGAACCGCCAAAGGTTTTAGAAAATTTATAAAATTTATAAAAGCAAACCGCTTTTTAACTCAGGTTAATGCTACTGCTTTTTATAATAAAAAATATACAAGATTAATCAAGAAACTTTTCAAGGAAGACCTTATTACCTTTGTCGCATCTGACACACATTCTATAGATGTGCGTCCGCCTATGGTAAGGGGTGCTTTAGAAAAAATAAAAGCCGACTATGGCGAAAAATATGCCAAAAAAATAATTTCCAATTCACAAAAGCTACTTTCAGAAATTGCTAAAAAGGAAAATGCCGTATGATTTCACATACACTTGATATAAATAATAAAAACGGTGTTATGTACATTACATTCCCAAAGTTTGAAAAAACAGGGCTTGTAAACCTTTTGTTTTCCACCCGTATTGGCGGTGTGAGTGACGGTATGTGGTCCAGTATGAACCTAAGCTTTAACCGTGGCGACAAACGAGAGAATGTTTTAGAAAACTACAGGCTTTTATGTAGTTGCAAAGGCATTGATATAAATAACCTTGTACTGAGTAAACAAACCCATACAAATAATGTAAAAACAGTTACCAAAGCCGACTGCGGCACAGGTATTTTTAAAGAAAGCTTTTGCGATGTTGATGGTCTTGTAACCAACCAAAAGGGTGTAGCTCTTGTAACACAATATGCCGACTGCACACCTCTTGTATTTTTGGACACAAAAAACAAAGTAATTGCCACATCCCATGCAGGTTGGCGCGGCACAGTAAAAGAAATTGGCAAAAAAACCGTAGAAAAAATGGTAAACGAATTTGGCACTAACCCTAGTGATATAATAGTAGGTATTGGTCCATGCATTAAGGAATGCTGTTATGAAGTTGACGACCCTGTCTATAACGAATTTTTAAAGCTTTCATACCTTGATTTAAGCAAAATTTTCACAAAAAAAGATAACGGACACTATATGCTTAACTTGGTAGAAGCTAATAAGCAAATTTTAGTAAATGCAGGAATACATGACAGTAATTTTGATTTGTCGGATATATGCACCTGCTGTAATGCTGATAAAATGCATTCCCACCGCAAGACCAAAGGCGAGCGCGGAAATTTAGCGCTTATAATAGAATTAAAGTAAAAATCAAGGAACAAGAATGTTCCTTGATTTTTTTGTTATAAATATTGCTACTGCACATTTTGAAAGACTTGTAGCCGAATACACAAAGTATAAAAATCCATCTAAACGGGTAAAAAGATTACCAAAGGTTACTGTACTGCCAGCCATGGAATAAGGGTAATTAAGAAAGCCCGCAAATTTTATACCAAAAAGCAAAACCGAATTTAAAACAGTAACCGCAAGACATAAAAGTCCAAGTGATACCCCACCTAACAAAACACCTTTTTTAATCCCTTCCTGCTTTGCGAAAACACCTAAGAGTAACGACGGAATTATAATACTTTTAAAATAAAAAACACTTTGTGAAAATACGGTATCAAGCGGCGGTAATTCATATATAAAAATATTTTTAAATTCAAAATCCTTAAAGGTTGATAAAAAGAAAAATATAACCACCGCTACCGACAGAATACCGCAAATTAGCGAAAATTTAAAAAGAGTATCTTCCCCTTTAAACCCTAAATATACCAAAATCAAAGCAAAAGGCAAAAGTATATAAAAACGCGGTGTTTCGGGTAGTAAATTATCACTTATGAATTTAATAAAGCTTATAAATGTATCGCCTACAGTAAATAAACAAAGCGCAAATATAGGTAATGCGGTTAGCTTATTTATAGGTATTAAGTAAGCCAAAAAAGCGAAAATCAATGCTACAAACCCACAAATTAAAAACACCAAAAAATTATATTTGTCGGCATTATTTACGGGCGCTGTGATACAAGCATTACCCAAAACAAATAGTAGCGATAACATTATAAAATGCTTATTATAACATTCCTTAAGTGCCACTTAACATCAATCCTCCGTCATTTATGCTAAGGCTTGGCAAAGTTGTATTATATCCCCTGTTCACAAGCTCAAACAAGCGGTTTTTATAGCGTTTGTTTTGTTCTAAAAGCCCCATAATATCAAACCCCACCGTTAGAGAAGATACAGGCTTTACCGACAAAAGCTTTTCGGCATTTTCGGTTTTTATAATAAATGATGAAAGTGTGATTTCTTTATGCTCAACGCAATAATTTGCTATATCGCTTAGTTCGTTCCCGCTTATGCTGTTACCAATCACCAAAACACCGCAATGAGATAATAAAAGCGGTTGGGTACATTGCTTTTTTATTTGGTTTATTGCACTTTTTAGTGTTTCCCCTTCACCCTTTAAAAGCTTAACAGTTTGCTTTGTGTCTTCACTATTAATTATTACTGATTCGAAGCAAACTTTATATTTATCGCTTTGTTTATCAAACCCTATACTCGACACTAAATATTCGGGACCGCGTTTTTCACAGCCGCACAAAAGCAGAACCAAAAGCAAGCTCAATAAAATCTTTTTCATTTATTTCTTCCTTTGCGTATAATATTGCGGTTAAATTGTGGGCGCTTATTCATATTCTTCCAAGAAGCTCTGAAAAGCGTATCCTTAAGCGACTGAAAGCTCGCTTTTTTAAGCGATATGGTATAATCTGTCGAATAAGAATAAATCGACAAAATATAAATACTTAAAAACATAGCACCCATAATGTACCCATAAAGACCTAAAAAAGCCGAAAGTAACACAAACACTATTCTTAAATAAAAAACTGCAGTTTTAAGGCGCGGAAGCATTAACCCTGCTATACCTGAAAGCGCAACCGTAATTAAAATAGGTGAGCTTATAATCCTGGCTTCTACCGCCGCCTGACCCACAACAAGACCGCCCACAATGCTTAAAGCGTGACCTAAGTTTTGGCTCATACGAATACCTGCTTCCTTCAATATCTCAAAAACAAGTATCATAATAATACATTCACTAACAGGGGTAAACGGCACCCCACCGCGCAGCTGCATTACCGAAATCGCGAAAGAGGTGGGTAAAAGTTGTCTATGAAAGGTAGAAATTGCAATAAAAACCGCAGGTATACTAATGCTTAAAAAGAAGCAAAAGTAACGAAGACACCTTTCAGCCGAAGAGAGTAAAAAATTTTGGTAATAGTCTTCATCTGACTGAAAATTCTCTGAAAATAAATAAGGTATTGTAGCAACTATGGGCGTACCGTCTACCACTATTGCAATTCTGCCTTCAAGCAGTCTTGCCGCTACAATATCGGGGCGTTCGGTAGAGCCGCTTGTTTTAAACAAAGAAAACCTTTTTCCGCTTATTTGCTCTACAATATAATTAGTATCAAGTATGCCATCAATATCAATTTTATTAATCTTTTCTTTTATTTTTTCTACAACTTTTAAGTCTGCAAGCGTGCCCAAATAACACACAAAAACCGCCGTTCCGGTGCGCCTGCCAACCCTTAGCATTTCTATACACAAATCGGGGGTTAAAAGCTTACGCCTAAGCATTGCAAGATTTAAAAGCGCCGCTTCTTCAAAACCTTCGCGCGGACCTTGCAAAATGCGTTCTTCCTGTGGTTCGGTAATACCGCGCGTACGAAAGCCTTTTACATCCATCATAAGCGCTTTTTTACTGCCGTTTATAAGCAATAGCGCTTCACCGTAAAGAATACCTTGTAAAATTTCGTCTAAATTATTTACGCTTTTTACATCACGTGCAAAAAGCATTTGTTTACCTATAAAATCGGCAATATCACCGTTTATGTTATCCGTACCCACAGTTATAAGTGGGCGGATAATGGCTTCGTTAATTTGGTCGGAATCTGTCATACCGTCCATATATACAAGCGCACAGTCAATGGGTTTTTCACCGCGCGCAGTTATCTCTTTTATACGCAAAATGACATCCCTTTTAAAAATATCCTTAAAAAGCGCAATATCTTTTTTAAGGCTGCCGCTTAAATTTAAATTTTCATAGTCTGAAATTTTACCTGCCATATTTTCACCACATATTATTTTTAAATATTGTGTGCAAAAATCCCCTTAAAATGCAAACAACCTCCCGTGTGGAAGGTTGTTTTAATTATTAAGTTAAAATTATTTTTTATACTCTACGTACTCTTCTAAGCACATCTGGAGCTCGTTTATTTCCTTTGCAGCATTTATGCCCACAAAGCGCCAATGCCAAGATTCGTGTATAACGCCTGTTTTTTCTTGCTTGTCCTTGCGATAACGCATTATAAAGCCATATTTTTCGGCATTTTTTGTAAGCCACTTATACGCTTTTGTATTTTCAAAAGAAGAGTTAGCGCAGTTTATATCAAGCGCTAAGCCTGTGTTGTGTTCACTAGTGCCTGGCCTTGCTACAACCGTTGCAGCCTTATCTTCCGCTTCGGATTCAGGCACACCGTTTGCAATCTGCTTTTTAACCTGTCTTTCAAAAAGCATTTTTTGCGTAGCATATGAGCGGTAAGGCGACCAAACACCAATGTCTATACCATCGTCCCTAGCATCGTCAAGCATAGCCTTTAAATAGGGCCAAATATCCTTATCAATCTCTTTTAGCGAGCCTTTTATATACTTTTGCGGTATGGTAGTAAGATTAGATTCATAATCGTAATCCTTAGGTAACGGGTTCCAACCGTTTACAAGGGTTAAATTACTGTACGAAGCATCTAATCCGTTAGGTGTTTCTTCTGAGCTTGTAATTTCACTCTCACTTGAAGACGGTTCTTCGCTTTCGGTACTCGAAGTATCCTGGCTGGAAGTTTCTGTACTAGAGCTTTCTTCACTTGAAGTTACTTCACTTGAAGTTTGTTCGCTCGAAATACTTTGGTTAGAGTTTAGATTACCGGAACCTGTATCCTTATCACCACTAACGGCTGAAATTACATATATAATTAAAGCCAAAACTGCAATTACAACCAAAGCGCAAGCCGATAAAAATATATTTCTTTTTAAAATTGCTTTTTGTCTTTTATTCATAAAATCACCTATTCGTCAAGCTTAAGCACAGCCATAAATGCTTCTTGCGGCACTTCAACATTACCTAAGCGGCGCATACGTTTTTTACCTTCCTTTTGCTTTTCAAGTAGCTTTTTCTTGCGGGTAATATCGCCGCCGTAGCACTTAGCAAGCACGTCCTTACGCATAGCCTTTACGGTTTCGCGCGCTATTACCTTACCCGAAACTGCAACCTGAACAGGCACTTCGAAAAGCTGACGCGGTATATATTCCTTAAGCTTTTCGGCAATCTTACGGGCTCTCGCATAAGAATTGTCGGTATGAACAATAAACGAAAGCGCGTCCACCATATCGCCTGCAAGCAATACATCCAGCTTAACAAGCTTAGACTTCTCGTAGCCCTTCATCTCATAATCGTAGCTGGCATATCCTTTTGTACGGGATTTTAAAGCGTCGAAAAAGTCGTAAACAATTTCGCCCATAGGCATTATATAATGAATATCTACGCGATCACCCATATATTTCATATCGGTATAAACACCGCGGCGTTCTTCACAAAGCTGCATAATAGTACCAACATAATCACTAGGTGAATATATATGCACATCTGCCACAGGCTCAAGCGCTTCTGCAATTATTGCAGGGTCGGGGTAGTTTGTTGGGTTATCTACAGTAATAGTTTCTCCCGTTGTTAAAGTGAATTTATATTCAACACTGGGCGCTGTTGTTACAAGGTCAAGATTATACTCACGCTCTAATCTTTCTTGAATAATTTCCATATGCAAAAGACCTAAAAAACCGCAACGGAAACCAAAGCCTAATGCATTCGAGCTTTCGGGTTCAAACAAAAGCGATGCATCGTTTAACTGTAATTTATCAAGCGCATCTCTTAAATCGGGGTACTTAGCGCCGTCAGCAGGGTAAATACCGCAAAAAACTACAGGATTTACTTTACGGTAGCCTTCAAGCGCCTGCGGTACAGGGTTTTCAGCTAATGTAATAGTATCACCTACACGTGCTTCACTAACCGTTTTAATAGAAGCCGCCAAGTAACCAACCTCGCCCACTTCTAAAACATCGCAAGGCTCCATAGAAGTAGCGCGCTTACGACCAAGCTCTACAATATCAAAAGTAGCACCTGTAGCCATCATTTTAACCGTATCGCCTGCTTTGATTTTACCACTCATAACGCGGAAATAAACTATAACACCTTTATATGGGTCATAATAAGAGTCGAATATGAGTGCCGAAAGCGGCGCAGCAGCATCGCCTGTAGGCGCAGGAATTTCAGTTACAATTTTTTCAAGTACTTCTTCTATATTTATGCCTGTTTTAGCCGATATTAAAGGCGCATTGTCGGCAGGAATACCAATAATATCTTCAATCTCGGCCTTAACACGCTCGGGCTCGGCAGAAGGCAGGTCAATCTTATTAATAACAGGTAAAATTTCAAGCCCGTGGTCAACCGCCAAGTAGGTATTAGCTAAGGTTTGCGCTTCAATGCCCTGAGAAGCATCAACAATAAGTACCGCTCCTTCGCAAGCGGCAAGTGAACGCGAAACCTCGTAATTAAAGTCAACATGACCTGGGGTGTCTATTAAATTAAGCTCGTAGCGTTCGCCATCCTTGGCATCATAGTATAGAGTAACCGCATGCGCCTTAATGGTAATACCGCGTTCTCTTTCCAAATCCATACTATCAAGGATTTGCTCTTCCATATCGCGCGTAGCTACCGACTGCGTATGCTCAAGTAAGCGGTCAGCTAAGGTAGACTTACCGTGGTCAATATGGGCTACAATACAAAAGTTTCTTATTTTATCAAGCGGAAATGACACTAATTTTTCTCCTTGTCTTTTGGTTTTTTAAAGTTTATAAGTTGAATAAAAATGCCTGCAACTATTACGCAAAGTCCAATAAGCGAATTGGGATTTTTAATACCATCATCATAAAGGACAAGCCACGTCCATACAAGCGATAAAAACGGGGTTATGTACGCTAAATTTGATATTTTAGCAGTGTTGCCTTTATCAAGGGCCATAACCCATGTCGTACAGGCTATTGCCATAGTGAATATACCGTTCCACGCAAAGCCCAAAGCCTCGATACCACTCGGCAAAAACAGATTACCGCTTATAGCATTTATAATACTTGTCAAAGCGAATGTAACCAAGTAATTGGTCATCATAGAAAGCATTTTATCGTAGTGATATTTCTTATTAAGGGCGGTAAATAAACCATACGAAACCGCACCTAAAAGGCAAGCTAACATACCTATAATCACCGTTTTATCGGTAGAAGCGGAAAATAAATCCTTAGCATTAACTATTCCTACACCCAAAAAGGAAACCGCAACCGCAATACCTTTTTTTACTGTCATTTTTTCTTTTAAAACAATACAGGCAAAAACCACGCTCATAATAGGCCACATATAGTTAATAATAAACGCCTGCGAAGCCGAAAGAATATCAGTACCCGTATAGTAAAAAATGTAGTAAAAAAATGTACCGGGAAGACCTATTAATATTGTTGTCAAAAAATCCTTTGCGGTATACTTTTTAAGCTTTTTAATTTTGCCTGTAAAAATGTTAACGCAAAAAAGAAATAAAAATGCAAAGAAGCTACTTACCCATAAAACCTGAAAATTATTAAGACCGTTAAGTAATAACTTTGTAATGGTTGCAACGGTTGACCAAAACAGTATTGAAACCGCCGCAAAGATGTATGATTTTTTCAAAAAATCGCCGCCTTTTACATTAAAGACATAATTATCTAAGTTATTGTACCATAACTTTATAAAATTTACAAATAATTTATTTAATTTTTACAAAGTAATTTTCTTGACATATAATTGTTGTTATGATAAAATATATAAAGTTAAAATATATCTTTAAACACGGTGCTGTGACGCCGGCAAGATTGTTATATGGTTTTTAATAAGTATATCCCCAAGGGGTTATACCGTTTATTGTCATATACACCTTGCCTTACGGCAGGGTGTTTTTTGAGAAAGGCGGTAAAATATGAAAAGCGTAATAAAAAATGCCAAGGTTTTTGAAAACGGCACATTCGTTTGTAAAGATTTTCCGCTAACTATTAGCGGTAGTGTTTCTAATTTAAATAATTTATTTGTATTCCCGGCTTTTTGTGACGTTCACGTTCATTTAAGAGAGCCGGGTTTTTCATATAAAGAAACTATTAAAAGCGGTACAAAAGCATCGGCTCGCGGTGGATATAGTGACGTTTGCTCAATGCCAAACCTTAACCCCGTACCTGATAGTTTTGAAAACTTACAAAAACAGTTAGATATTATAAAATCCGATGCGGTTATAAATGTTCACCCTTACGCTTCCATAACCAAAGGGCAATTAGGGGAAGAACTTTCGGATTTTGAGAAATTAAAACACGCTTTCGCCTTTTCGGATGATGGCAAGGGCGTACAAAATGCCGAAATGATGAAAAGTGCAATGCTAAAAGCCAAAGAGCTTGACAAAATAATTGTGGCGCACTGTGAAGACAATAGCCTACTTTACGGCGGTTACATTCACGACGGCGAATACGCAAAAGCCCACGGGCACAAGGGTATATGCAGCGAAAGTGAATGGAAGCCCATAAAGCGAGATTTAGAGCTTGCAAAGGAAACAGGTTGCAAATACCACGTATGCCATATATCCACTAAAGAAAGTGTAGACCTTATACGCAAGGCTAAAGCCGATGGCATTGATGTTACCTGCGAAACCGCTCCCCACTATTTAGTGCTTACTGATAACGATTTAAAGGAAGAAGGCAGATTTAAAATGAATCCGCCGCTTCGAAGCGAAGAAGATAGATTAGCGCTTATTGAAGGCATTAAGGACGGCACTATTGATATGATAGCAACCGACCACGCACCCCACAGTGCCGAGGAAAAAAGCAAGGGGCTCCAAAAAAGCGCATTCGGTATAGTAGGAATAGAAACCGCTTTTCCTGTTATGTATACCCACCTTGTTAAAACGGGAATAATAACCCTTGAAAAGCTTATAGAAATTATGGCTATAACCCCACGCGAGCGTTTCTGCATTAAACAAAGCGGCTACACGGTATGGGATTTAGATAAAAAATTCACCGTAGACACGAACCAATTTTTATCCCTAGGGCGTGCAACACCCTTTGAAAATTGTATGCTATACGGCGAATGTAAGTTAACAGTTGTAAACAATGAAATAAAATACATTAAGGAGTAATTAAAATGGCTACGAGAAAAGACTTAAAAAAGATTTTGATTATAGGCTCAGGTCCTATTGTTATAGGTCAGGCTGCCGAGTTTGACTATGCAGGTACACAGGCTTGCCTTGCACTCAAGGAAGAAGGCTACGAGGTTGTACTCTGTAACTCTAACCCTGCTACCATTATGACCGACACCACCATTGCCGATAAGGTTTATATGGAACCTTTAACCCTTGAATTTGTAGCAAAGGTTATTAGATACGAAAGACCCGATGCTATTGTTCCGGGTATTGGCGGACAAACCGGTCTTAACCTTGCTATGCAGCTTGAAGAAAAGGGCATTTTAAAAGAATGCGGTGTTGAACTTTTAGGTACAAGCAGTAAGAGTATTGAACGCGCTGAAGATCGCGAGTTATTTAAAGAGCTTTGCGAATCTATTGGCGAGCCTACTATTCCTTCCCAAATTACCTACTCCTTAGAAGAAGCTAAAAAAGCTGCAGAAGAAATCGGCTACCCCGTAGTTTTACGCCCTGCATTCACTTTGGGCGGTACAGGCGGCGGCTTTGCATACAACGAGCAAGAACTTGTTGAAATTGGTCTTAATGCATTCAAGCTTTCCCCTGTGCATCAGGTTCTTATTGAAAAAAGCGTTAAGGGCTATAAGGAAATTGAGTTTGAGGTTATGCGCGACGGTAACGATAACGCTATAACCATCTGCGGTATGGAAAACATCGACCCTGTAGGTGTTCACACAGGTGACTCTATTGTTGTAGCTCCTATTATGACACTTAACGACCACGACCTTAAAATGCTTAACGATTCGGCTATTAAGCTTATTCGCGAGCTTAAAATTGAGGGTGGCTGTAATGTTCAGTTTGCGCTCGACCCCAATTCTTCACAGTATTATTTAATTGAAGTTAACCCCCGCGTTTCGCGTTCTTCGGCGCTTGCTTCTAAAGCTAGTGGCTACCCGATAGCTCGCGTTACCGCTAAAATTGCGGTTGGTATGACCCTTGAAGAAATTGCCATTGCTAACACCAACGCTGCATTTGAGCCAAGACTTGATTATGTTATTACAAAATTCCCACGCTTCCCGTTTGATAAATTCACTACCGCTTCCAATATATTAGGCACTCAAATGAAGGCAACCGGCGAAGTTATGGGTATTGGTACCACTTTAGAAGAAAGCTTACTTAAGGGTATACGCTCACTTGAGATAGGTATTACCCACCTTTACCACCACAAGTTTGACAATATGACCGACCAAGAACTTTTAGCATATATAAGCGAACTTAGGGATGATAACCTTTTCGCTATTGCTGAGCTTCTTTACCGCGGTGTAACCGTTGAGCAAATTCACGAAATTACAAAAATTACCGCATTCTTCCTTGAAGCAATTAAACGCATTATTGAAATGGAAAGAACCCTTAAAGAGAATAAGTTCGAACTTGCAACTTTAAAAGCTGCAAAGAAAATGGGCTTCTCGGACAAGTATATTGCAAGAATGTGGGATTGCGACGAGCTAAAGGTTTATAACTTCCGTAAAGACAACAATGTTTACCCCGTTTATAAAATGGTTGATACCTGCCACACAAATGCATATATCCCCTACTTCTACTCTTCTTATCACGATGAAAATGCTTCAATCCTTACCGATAAAAAGAAGATTGTAGTTTTGGGCGCAGGTCCTATTCGTATAGGTCAGGGTGTTGAGTTTGACTACTCTACCGTACACGCTGTTACCACCATTAAAAATTCGGGCTATGAAGCAATTATTATAAACAACAACCCCGAAACCGTTTCTACCGACTATACAACAGCTGACAAGCTTTATTTCGAGCCTTTAACACCCGAAGATGTTATGAACATTATTGAGTTTGAAAAGCCCGAAGGTGTTATAGCTTCCTTAGGTGGACAGACTGCAATTAACCTTGCCGAGCCACTCCGCGACCGTGGTGTTAAGATTATTGGTACCGATTGTGATGCTATCGAGCGCGCCGAAAACCGCGACAGCTTTGAAAAAATTCTTCACGAGCTTAATATCCCACAACCAAAGGGTAAAGCTGTTACCAAAATTGAAGACGGTATTGCCGCTGCTAAGGAAATCGGCTACCCTGTACTTGTTCGCCC